>JAFGJI010000155.1 GCA_016929175.1 Thermoplasmatota archaeon
CGGTACGGGGCTTTCTTCATCTTCAATATTTTCTATCATTGCAACGGCCTTGACCTTGTCGCCCTCGTTCAGCCTCATCACGATAACACCCTTGGCGACCCGATTGACAAGTCGAATGCAGGAGGCAACGGTCCTAATTACCATCCCTTCCATTGATACCAGAAGGATCTCGGAATCCGGTTTCTCGGTCATGAGTTTGACCACCGGACCGGTTTCATCGATCTGGTCTGGATGGATGTTTATTACACCTGCAGAACCCCTTCGGGTCAGCCGGTATTTCTGTGCATAGGCCCTCTTGCCGTAACCGTTCTCCGTGATGGTCAGCAGGATCGGGCCTTCCCCCGTCTCCTCCGCCTCTTCCCCGGCCTCCTCAAGCACCTCATCCTCTCCATTCTCATCTGCAGGCTCGCCTCCCACACCCGGTATGACCGCAAGCGACACTACCCTGTCGCTGTCGTACTTCATCCTCATACCAATAACACCCATCGAGGTCCTGCCCATGGCCCTGACGTCCGATACCCGGAACCTGTTTGCCATGCCCCCCTCGGTCGCAAGAACGGCTTCGTTGTCCTCGCTGCAAAGCTGGGTCGAGACCAGCTCGTCCCCCTCGTTCAATATAATCGCCTTTATCCCGGTCGATCGAGGGCGTGAATAGAATTCAAGGCTTGTTCTTTTAACGAGGCCGTTCCTGGTGGCGAAGAGCAGATACCGGTCCGTATCGAAATCGGATACCGCAATAAAGGACCTAACCACTTCGCCATCTTCCAGGTTAGGGAGCAGATGGATGATGGGTCTCCCCTTCGCCTGTCTCGATCCTGAGGGGATATCATAGCCCTTGACCCAGAATACCTTCCCAAGCGAAGTGAAAAGCAGTATGTAATCGTGGCTCGAACAGATGAACATGTCCACCACGTAATCCTCATCCTTGATACCCATTCCCCTGAGACCCTTGCCTCCGCGGTTCTGTATCTTGTATGTGTCCAGGTCCATCCTCTTTATATATCCCGTATTGGTGATCGTCACAACGATATCCCTGCGTACGATAAGGTCCTCGATGTCCATCTCCTCCGCATCGGGCTCGATCATGGTCCTTCTGGGATCGCTGAACTTCTCCTTCAGATAGACCAGATCCTCGGAAATGATGCCATCGACCCTTTCCGGTCTCTCAAGGATGTCCTCGTAATCTGCGATGGTCTCGACGAGCTTCCTGCCCTCCTCCTTGATGGCACCGCTTTCAAGCGAGGTAAGCTTCTGCAGTTTCATGTCAAGGATCGCCTTGGCCTGTATCTCGGACAGTTCGAACTTCTCCATCAACCCAGACTGGGCCACAGCCACATCGTTCGATGCGCGGATCAACCTGATGACCTCATCTATGTTGTCCAGGGCTATGATGAGCCCCTCGATGATGTGGAGCCTTTCCCTTGCCTTCTTCAGATCGAAGGTCACCCTTCGTCTGATGACGTTCCTCCTATGCTCGAGGAAGACGACAAGTATCTCCTTCAACGTCAATATCCTGGGCTGACCATTGACAATGGCCAGATTGATGATCCCGAAGGTTGACTGAAGGTCCGAGTGAGCATATAGCTTGTTGAGAACTACCTCCGGGACGGCTTCCTTCTTGAGCTCGAACACTACCCTCAGGCCATCCTTGTCGCTCTCATCCCTGATGTCGGAGATCCCGTCGAATAGTTTTGCCTTGACCAGTTCCGCTATCTTCTGGAGCATGTTCGATTTGTTGACCATGTAGGGGATCTCGGTGACTATTATTCGGTGCCTCCCGCTCTCGGTCTCCTCTATCTCTGCCTTTCCTCTGACCGTTACCTTGCCCCTTCCCGTGGAATATGCCTGATAGACCCCGTTCTTGCCGTATATCGTTCCGCCTGTCGGAAAATCCGGTGCCGGGATGGTCTCCATCAATTTCAGGATATCCACTTCGGGGTCCCCAAGCAGTAATAAAAGTCCATCCACCACCTCTCCGAGGTTGTGAGGGGGCATGTTGGTCGCCATTCCGACCGCGATCCCCGACGTTCCGTTGACCATGAGGTTGGGTAGTTTTGACGGAAGGACCGTGGGTTCCATGAGGCTTCCGTCATAATTGGGGACCATGTCCACGGTATCCTTTTCGATGTCCTCGAGCATCTCCATGGCTATCTTGGTGGTCCTGGATTCCGTGTATCTCATGGCAGCTGCCGAATCCCCGTCGATGGAGCCGAAGTTGCCCTGGCCGTCTATCAGGGGATATCTGAGCGAGAAGTTCTGTGCCATCCGTACCATGGCGTCATACACTGCCGAATCCCCGTGCGGGTGATACTTACCAAGAACATCCCCCACCACCCTGGCGGACTTCTTGTAAGATTTTCCGAATACCATCCCGCCCTCGTTCATGGCGTGCAGTATCCTCCTGTGGACCGGTTTCAGTCCGTCCCTTGCATCCGGAAGTGCCCTCCCCACAATAACAGACATTGAATAGTTCAGATAGGAGGTGCTGAGCTCCTCCACCAGCTCTTTTCCGAGGATACCCCCTCGCTCTATCTTCTCCAATGGCCCCTCGCCCTCAGATGTCAAGGTCTGTCACCTCCTGCGCGTGGGCTTCTATGAACTCCTTCCTTGGTTGGACCTGGTCCCCCATCAAGATAGTGAACATCTCATCCGCACGAACCGCATCCTCCACGGTCACGCGGAGGAGGGTGCGGGATGCCGGGTCCATGGTGGTCTCCCATAGTTGACCAGGGTTCATCTCTCCCAGACCTTTGTAACGTTGCAGGTAAATCCCCTGCGAACCGAGTATCCTTACGAGTTCGTCCTTCCTCTCCTCCGAGAAACAGTAGAATTCCTGCTTTCCCTTCCTCACCTTGTAGAGGGGGGGCTGTGCAATGTAGAGGTGTCCGCTGTTTATCAGAGCCTGCATGTGCCTGTAGAAGAATGTCAGGAGGAGGGTTCGTATATGGGCTCCATCCACATCCGCATCGGTCATTATTATGATCTTGTGGTATCGGAGCGAGGCTGTATCGAACTCGTCCCCTATACCGCATCCGAGAGCCGTTATCATGGCCCTGATCTCATTGTTCGACAGGATCCGGTCCAATCGGGCCTTCTCCACGTTCAGGATCTTGCCCCTGAGGGGAAGTATCGCCTGGAAAGCCCGGTCCCTCCCCTGTTTGGCGGAACCCCCGGCCGAATCCCCTTCAACAATGAACAATTCCGAGGTGTTTGGATCCCTGGACTGGCAGTCTGACAGTTTTCCCGGAAGCCCGGACCCTTCTAGGAGGCCTTTTCTTCTTGTAAGTTCGCGGGCTTTTCTTGCAGCTTCCCTGGCCTGGGATGCCTGAAGGGATTTCTGAAGGATCTTCTCGGCTTCCCTGGGATGCTCCTCAAGATATTCCTTGAGCTTATCGTTAAGGAAGGTCTCCACGATACCCCTTACCTCGGAATTACCCAGCTTCGTCTTGGTCTGCCCCTCGAACTGCGGCTCCGGGACCTTCACGGATATTACTGCGGTGATGCCCTCCCGTATGTCCTCTCCCTGGAGCTGCTGGTCCTTCTTGCAGATCTCTTCCTTCCTGGCGTGATCGTTGAAGGTACGGGTAAGCGCTCCCTTGAAACCGGACAGATGTGTGCCACCCTCCGAGGTGTTGATGTTGTTGGCATAGGAGAAGATGTTCTCCGAATATCCGTCCGTCCATTCCATCGCAACATCTATTGTGATACCGTCCCCACCCCCTGAAAAGAAGATCGGGGTGTCTATCAGGGGAGTTCTGTTACGGTCGATGTGATCCACGAACGAGATAAGGCCACCTTCATAATGATAGGCTTCCTCCTTCCCGGACAATTCGTCCCGAAGGACGATGCGTACACCGCTGTTCAGAAAGGCCAGCTCCTTCAATCGGTTCTCGAGGACCTCTGACCGGAACTCAAGGCTCGTGAATATGGCCTTATCTGGCATGAATAGGACGCAGGTTCCGGAAACTCCTTCCGGAGCGCTTCCAATGAGAACCACCCCCGTAACTGGCTTTCCCCTCTCGTACCTCTGAGAATAGACCTTTCCCCCCCTGGTGACCTTGACCTCCATGAAGCTGGACAGTGCATTAACGACCGATACTCCCACTCCGTGCAGACCTCCGGATACCTTGTATGTGCTCTTCTTGAACTTTCCCCCGGCATGCAGTCTCGTCATGGCGATCTCCAGCGCCGGAAGGTTGTACTTGGGATGAATGTCCACAGGTATCCCTCTCCCATCGTCCTCCACGATCACTGCCCCATCCCTGGAAAGCGTGACGATGATATTGTTGCAGAAACCAGCCATTGCTTCATCGATGGAATTATCGACGACCTCGTAAACAAGGTGGTGCAATCCATGTGAATCTGTCGACCCGATGTACATCGCGGGCCTGACACGGACACCCTCGAGCCCTTCCATCACCTCGATCGCCGAAGAATCATATTCCAAGGTATCCCGTTTCTTTCTCTCGATCGCTGTATCTTCCGTCATGGTCCTTCAACCACCCTCAAGAGGCATATGCCCCGGCAAATCCCATACTCTTCCGAGCGCATCCCATCATAGTATCCCTGCGGGGGGGCATATTGTGCTTTGAATATTTAAAGTACTTATACGCGCGCGCATGCGCGCGTACTATAGAGGACCTGATAGATACGAATGATAAGATTATATCGAAGGAGAACATGCAGGTTGACCATGGAGGAGGAGATCCTCGCTTTTGCCCTCCAGAACGCTCTCGAGCACGGAGGTAAGGCCCAGGCGGGTCCAGTTATGGGAAAGGCCATGGCTTTGTTCCCGGACCTTAGAAGGGACCCAAAAAATGCTTCCGCCAAGGTAAGAAAGATAGTGGAGGAGGTGAACTCCCTTACTCCTGAAATGCAGAGGGAAAGGCTGTCGCTCATGGGGGGCCCGAGGGAAACCATTAAAAGGGACAGGAAGACCGGCCTTCCAGACCTTGAAGGAGCTGTCATGGGGGAGGTCGTGATGAGGTTTGCACCCGGACCTTCTGGCCCTCTTCACATCGGTCACTCAAGAGCTGCAATACTGAACGACGAGTACTGTAAGAAGTACAAAGGAAAGTTCATTCTCAGGTTCGAGGACACGAACCCGGACCGGATAGATCCGGACGCATACGACATGATACCTCAGGATCTCGAATGGCTAGGTGTGAACACTGATGAGACCTTCGTCCAATCTGACCGTTTCGATACTTATTACCACGTTGCGAAGGATCTTATCCTGGCGGGAGCCGCATATGTTTGTACGATCGACACCGAGGTCTGGAGGAGTATGAAGCTCGCCGGAAAGGCCGTGGAAGAAAGGGATGATGGGCCGGAGGTCCAGCTCGAGAGATGGGACCGGATGCTGGACGGCACCTATTCCGAAGGCGAGGCGTCACTTGTCGTCAAGACCGACCTCGATCACAGGAATCCCGCGGTAAGGGACTTCATAGGTATGAGGATCAAGGACGACCCCCACCCCCGAACGAAGGACAGGTTCCGGGTTTACCCGCTGTACAACCTCTCAGTAGCCATAGATGATCACATTATGGGGTGTACCCACATCCTCCGGGGCAAGGACCATCTGAACAACACACTGAGACAGGAATACGTCTACCGTCATCTTGACTGGGATCTGCCAAAGTTCATACACTACGGTCTGGTTTCCATCCCGGAATCTATCCTGAAGACCTCACTTATAAGACAAGAGATAACAAACGGGAATTATTCCGGCTGGTCGGATGTAAGGTTGGGGACGCTGCAAGCCCTGGCTGCCCGGGGTTTCGATCCAAAGGCCCTCAGGGATTATTGGACCGAGACCGGTATAAAATCTGTCGATATCAACTTCTCATGGGATACCCTGTATGCAAAGAACCGAACCCTGATAGACAATAAAGCCCGCAGGTTCTTCTTCGTTCCGTCCCCCACTCCACTCATCTTTGAATATGGCGGTGTACTCGAAGCGAACATCCCATATCATCCCGAGAGGCCGGAGATGGGGGTTAGAAAACACCGGATTGCACCTCACAACGGGACGATCAGGCTTTGCATCCCCGAGAAGGACCTCAGAGAAGCGGGGAATGGTTCCGTTGTCAGGCTCAAGGACCTCTGTAATGTGAAGTTGATGGACGTTTCAAAGGGGATCGGTGAATTTGCCGGTACCGATGTCTCCATTATCAGGGAGGTAAAAGGGAGGATCGTTCAGTGGGTTTTGGAGGATTCCGAACCCCTGGAGATATACACTCCCGAAGGCGAGGTAGTGAAGGGGCTTGTTGAACCAGGTATCACCAACACGGTATCGAATGGTGACATGATCCAGTTCGAGAGGGTTGGCTACTGCCGGGTGTTTTTTGACCACGGCATGAAGGCAAATATGGCCCATGAATGAATTGGGACCCCACGGGATGTCCCTTATCCATACTAATATAGGCAATTTCCATGGATAGAGCATGAGTTATTACACTTCTCGTAAAAATGGCGGGATACCGATAGATCATGATTTCATCGAAGAGGTTCGCAGGATATCCATGAGAAGGAAGGGGCTCATCACCGATGACGAACCCCATTAGAAAGCAACAGCAAGATATAACTACCTTCTAACCTTCTTTAATGGGTGTGTCCGACCTTCAGCATCTAAGGTCGATCGGGGCTGCGGTCTCAGATCACATACGTGCATTATTCCCTCATGGAGGCGGGGGGGAGCGCATCGGTATCGGTGCCGGCGGAGATTGGACAAAGCAGATAGATCTCCAGGCAGAAACGTTCGCTCTGGATCGGGTCCGTGACATGGGGATGGAATGGAACATACTTTCAGAAGAGATCGGCTACCTTGACAGAGGTTCGGATAAGACCCTTATAATCGATCCTATCGACGGGACCTACAATGCCGTAAACGCGCTGCCGTTCTATGCAACGTCCCTCGCGATCATGGGTTCGGACGGGGAGATAGACGCGGGGGTCGTCTGCGATATTCCGATGAGACGATCCTTCCATGCGGAAAGAGGCAGGGGCGCCTATCTCGACGATGAGCGTATAAGGACCAGGGATTATATCGAATCCCGTGCGGTATTCTCTTCCTTTCTAGAGCCTGGCTCCATGGAGGACAACCGAACGCTCCTGTCATGGCCAAAGAGAGTGCGATATTTCGGAGCTGTCTCGCTGGAGGTCTGCTTCGTGGCAAAAGGGTCTTTCGATCTATTCGCTCTGTTCTCGAGGATACCAAGGATCACAGACCTGGCTGCAGCCCACCTCATCCTCAAGGAAGCAGGGGGCAAACATATGAAGATCCGAACAGACGGAACCTGGGCAGATTATCATCCCTTCAAAGAAAGCGATATCAGGGGGGTCCTCGCTATAGGGGACCCCACCGCTGCTGAGAGAATGATCGAGATTTCCCGAGCCGCAAGGCCTCGATAGGAGGTGCAGAATCATGAAATTGGGACTCGTGGCCCATCCTAAGAAGAAGGAGGCCATCATGGTCGCTGGCGAGGTAGTGGAACTGGTCCATAAGATGGAGCAAGATGGAAAAGATATATCACTTGTCATTGAAAAGGAATTGAGGGATGTTCTGGGAGAGGTACGATCCCCGGGAGCTTCCGTGGAGAAGATGGCCCCAAGGATCATAATCTGCATTGGAGGGGACGGAACACTTCTCAAGACCCTTCAAAGAACAGCCCTGCCTGTCCTTGGTGTGAACGTGGGGTCTCTGGGTTTTCTGATGGAGATCATGCCAAAGAACCTCAAGGAGACCCTCGAAGAACTTGTCGCGGGGAATTACACCATCGAGGAGCGGACAAGATTGAAAACCCTTCTCAACGGTGAAAGGTTGCCGGATGCAACGAATGAAGCCGTCATTGCGACGAGCACACCTTCAAAGATCCAGGAGTTCGAATTCTATATCGATATGGGTTGGGCCCAGGTCCTCAGGGCCGACGGGATCATTATTTCTACTCCGACAGGCTCTACGAGCTATGCTCTATCTGCTGGCGGGTCCGTACTTGATCCCCGGCTCAACGCTCTTGAGATAGTCCCTATCGCTCCCTTTAGGATAAATTCCAGACCGATCATCATACCAGATCAGAGCACCATCAGTCTTAAGGTTACACACAGGGCAAGGACAGCACAGCTTGTCATAGATGGAACATTCAGAAAGACCATCAGGAACCGAGACCAGCTCCTGTTCACAAGATCGAAGGAGAAGACCCGTTTCGTCCGGTTCGACACGAATTTCTATCGTAAGTTCCAGGAAAAGATATTGAAGGAAAGACCACCTTTGAATATGAAAGGAAAATATTGATATAACACTACAACCATTGGTTGTATAATATGACAGGTGATGAGGACTTATTGGAACTTGACAAGATACTTGCGGTACTGGAAAACCCGATACGCCGAAAGATCCTTCAAAAACTTTCCAGGGAGATGAACTACCCTCTGCAACTATCAAAGGAACTGAACGTAAGCCAACAGGCTATAATGAAACATCTCAAGGTTCTGGAAGACAATGATTTCGTGATCTCTTACGATGAAAGGTCGGACAAGGGAGGGGCTCCAAGAAAGATATACGTTCCAAGAAAAAGGTATTGCGTCAGGATCGATATCGGACCGAACACGTACAATGAAGAGATCTATTCGTTCATGGAATATGATATTCGTAAAGATGATAGGGATCTTCGAGGATTGTCGAACGACACTGCCGTAGAATTCGACGGCAGGGTAACGGGTGAAATGAAGAGTGAAATAGCAGGTGCACTGCCGGCATTCACGGACCCTATGCTTGAAAGCTTCAGAATGAAACTGGAAAAAGCACTTAATATAGATGATAATCGTGAAAAGCTGAAGTTATTGAAGGACCTCATATTGGAACTGAACAGTGACATAGATAAGATTGAATCCCGGCGCAAATGTCTTCTTGCGATCAGGGAACGCGCTTTTGAGGATGTGAATCAAATAATATCAAGGATATCAAATAATTATCTTGAGAGAGAGATATTCTCACTTTATGTCAAGAACAGAGTTATCGACGTGGACACCATTTCCAACATCCTCGATACGAGAACGAGATACGTGGATGAGATCCTTGAAAAGATATTGGAACAATTCAAGTAACAAGAGAGAGAGGAGCATTTCCAATGGAAAGATGAAAGTGAACCGTAACATGTAACCGCATATTCTGAAAGTATTTTA
>JAFGJI010000156.1 GCA_016929175.1 Thermoplasmatota archaeon
CAGTTTGGTCAGTTCATCCTACGATCCTGTATAGTCCGTTGCTGTTCCGTGCAGAGGGTGCCGAGCAGGCCGGAGGGGTGTGTGGTGAAGGCCAGCGCAGGCACCCAGGGGGTATATTGGGTACAAGGCGTCCGAGTGAGAACATGAATCTCAAGATCATGTTCCACGAGGTTAAGCATGCGAAGCATGCGGTGCCTTTTAAAACCTCCGCAAATACCAGTAATATATCAAATAATAACGATAAACGGCCAAATAACCCAGACGATATAAAAGACGGAATAGAAGATGTGAACCACAATGGAAGGATAGAAGGGGATAATGGGGATGGGATCTATCAAAGCGATTCCGAAAGGTGGAAGGAAACAAATCCGAATAATATCGACACAGACGGAGACACAATTAGCGATACCAAGGAAAAAGAATATAAATAAAATCTTTATGGCCGGACCATTTTTCAGGCTCCGATATCCAGATCGGGCCTGCGGAAGAAGTTGACCTTTTTCTTCGCCACCCCAAGTTTGCACGGAAGAACGGGTAAAAAATATAACCTCAGTCAACCCTCTCAATCCATCTGGGATGTGGTCGAAGTTGTCCATCGTCAGGAACCCCGCCAGGAAAAATCACTCACCGATAACCGCGATCGTGCTCCTTCTTGCATTGATGTTGATCCACAGCGGATCGGTCGGATACGGAGGCTTTGATGACGATGAGGAAGTATCCCAGGACATTTCCGGCATATACTGGCCCATGATCGGTCGGGACAACAAGCACACATCATTCGGTTCAGGTGCTGTAAAAGGGCTCCTCGACCCGGTGGTCAGCTGGACAGGGAACACCACTTCACTTGCATCCGTGGGGGCCGACTTCACGAACAACATCGTCTTCAACGGTGTCCCTGCAACCGAGGTCTTCGGGATCGTCGAATCCAACAACACCCACATCAGGATAAGGGAAGGAGACTCGGGGGTCGTGATCTGGCAGGTAGATGTCAGGAAGATCGAGGGCAGGACGACAAACCGATTGAGGATGTCACCTGCACTGGCGGACATGGATGCCGACGGCAAGGTAGAGGTTCTGTTATATGTCTGGGACCTGAACCAGTTCCAGCTTGCCCTCTATGAACCGGTAACAACAAGAAATGCGACCGGATACCACTGGTCCACGACGGCATACTATGACGAGAGGATTTGGCTCTCGATCAATGTTCCAAGCGTGGTGGACCCGCAATCCTCACCGGTGCTCCATGATGTCTCAGGCGACGGGGTCGAGGATGTATTGGTAGGGTCCGGCAACTCCCTTGCATCGTTCTTCGGGAACAACGGCACCATAATGTGGATGCACCCGGTCGGCCAGCCGGGAGAGATGCTCTCAACACCAGCGATCTACCCCGGGACCGGCGGGGTCAGGAGGATAGCGGTCAATTCGCTAACTGCCACACGCCAGAACCTCAGGACCACTCTTGTCAATTTCAACGGAACGCATCTCATGAACATCTCCGTCCCGCTCGGCAGCACCGTACCGTATCAGTACGCTGGCCGGATAACCATGCCGGTCATAGGGGATGTTACAGGGACCGGACAGCCGGAGATACTCGTATCATATCCTTCCAGGTTCGGTGAGGGCAGGATCACAATATATTCCTACATGCTCGAAGCCCTGGCCGAGATCGATACCATCACGGGGTTACTGGAATCGACCCCTTCCGTCGCCGATGCGGACGGGGATGGGGACCTCGAGATATTCGTCCATTCAAGATATTACACGACGGGGTCCTGGATGAACATGAGCTGTTATGATATCGTTCCCATCGGGCCGGACCTGACCGTCAACGTCAGATGGTGGAGGGATGGCGTGAACGTCGGCACCTCGCCTCTCTACACCTCGCCTCTTCTCTGCGACCTCGATGGTGACGATGCCCCCGATGCCGTATTCTTCGCGAACGACTGGGTCCACGCGGTATCGTTCTCGGGTACGATCCTCTGGAGCCTGCCTATTTCACATCCCCAGTTCGGGTTCCAGGGTGTCATCGGAGATCTGGGCAGGGATGAGTTCACAGATATATTCTTCGACGGGATAATGATCTCCCAGAAGGTGATCGACCTGGCGATAAGCCAACCGATCTCGGAGTCGATCTACCCGGGAGATGAGCCTGTCAACGGACTGGAGATACCGCTCCACTGCATCGTCGAGAACCTTGGGACCTCTCCCGCCCGGGAGGTTCTGGTGCTTTTCGAGGCAACACCCCCCGGGGGAGGGAAGGGGGTTGTAGGATCTGTAATACTTGAGGAAGTGGTGAACACTCACGAGGCCACCGTCCTCTGGACACCCGAAGGGGTGGGGAACCACCGGATAGATGTGACAATCGACCCCAACGGGACCGTGATCGAGACGAACGAGGAGAACAACGACGGATGGACCGAGATCCCGGTGAGGGAGGCCATCCCCGACCTTGTCGTGCATGATATCAAGTTCGTTCGAGGTGACGGGCTGGTCCTGACAGGGGAAAACTCCGACAAGAGACTTGTCGGGGGAGATCCGTCTTCGGTCCTGGTACAGGTAATGAACATCGGAGAGGGTCCGTCATTTGTGGGACTCCTTGACATATACATGAACGGATCCTCTCCTGGAGAGCAGGGGTCGGATGTGCCTATCGGGACCGTCCTCCCGGGATCCGTATCTAACATTTCTATCCCATGGACCCCCGATGAGCTTCCGGAGGGGGTCATGGAAAGGTCTTACAACGTATCAGCGGTCATCGACACCGATACACAGGGCATGGAGGAACTTGACAAGTTCAACAATGACGGATACAATATTTCCAATGTCAAATCGAGATCCCCCATAGGCGGGTTCGAGATCAACGGCAGGGTCCTCAATAGCGAAGGCCAGGGGGAGGCGGATGTGAGGATCACTGCAACCAACAGGAGGACACTGACAGTTCTGGAAGATGAAAGCAATTTTCAGGGGGATTACTCCATTTACTACCCCCAGACGGATTATCTGGATGGCGATGTCATCGATATTTATGCAAGGAGATCCACATCCTGGGCACAGAACCTGACGAGGATATATTCGGAGGATGGGTCTGGAAATGTCGCCTTGGAACTTACGGATGTTCCAACGACCGCCATCGCCATGATACCGGAAGGACAGCTGGAGTACGAGGTCCTCCCAAGGGTGGAATACAATCTGAGGTTCTGGGTGGAGAACACCGGAAACATACCGGGAGAGGCTTCCCTCGAGAGGTCGGTCTCAGGGAACACATCTCTGGTTTCCTCTCAGGTCTATTTATCCCCCACCGATCTCTCCCTCCAGGCCTCCGAGAGGAAGGAGGTCCTGATAAGGTTCACGGTACCACCTGACGAGGAGCCCGGCAGGGTGATCTTCCTGAGGATCGATGGATCGATCACGGGCAACGGTACCGCATATTCTTCACTCGACTACACCTTCACGGTCGGGAGGTCCGGCCTCATCTACTATGAATTCGATTCCGAAAGGAACGTCACACTGGATGCCAACAAGGAGGACCGGGCCTCCTTCCGCGTGTATATACTGAACCAGGGGAACATCCCCGTCGACTACAACCTGACCGCAAGCAGCACTCTGCTGTTGTATTCCCTTATCGAAAGAGGGGAGGGGACCCTTGATCCCTCCAGATCGGCACAGGTCGATATTACGATAACCATGCCCCCGTCGGAGGACCGTCTGGTTGGAGATATCGAGCTGAGAACCTCGGGCTCCCCCAAGATGGTCAGCTGGGAGGTGCGCATCGAGACAAAGTACCCGGACCTGGAAGCCGATGAGATCATCAGGATGGCGGATCCGAACCCCGTGCTCGGTGACATGATCACACTGCTCGGGACTGTTTCGAACAGGGGAGATATCGATGCCGGGGCAATTGTGTGTGCCTTTTACGAGGAAGGAGAACTCATTGCAAGCTCCACGATAGACAGCCTCGGTCCGGGTGAAGAGGCAACGGCACCGGGTGTCGTATGGCAGCCTTCAGGAACAGGTGAAAGGGAGGTTTCCTTCGTCATAGACCCGGTCAATGCTCTCCTGGAGAAGGACGAAGACAATAACGAGGCCTATCGCACATTCTCCTTCTTCCCCGACATTTCCATATTATCGGCGGACCTTCAACCGGGAACGGCCCCCGAAGGAGGCCAGGTGAAGGCTTCCGTGGTGGTCAAGAACACGGGAAATGCCAGGATCGACCGCGGGTTCGAGCTGACCATCCGGAACGGAGGAAGCCAGGGGGATCTTCTTGCCTCCCAGGAGTACGACGAGGATGTTTCCGCCGGTGGAATAGATACTGTCAGTGTGGAATTGATATTCAACGCCCCCCGGGACATCGAGGGAACTGCCGATATCTGGCTGGGTGTGTCGATCGTTGGGTCGGAGGAGAGGGTCAAGGAAAATAACGATGTAGTACGGCAGCTCCAGATCGAGAACCCACCCAATGAGAAGGGGGGTAACTATCTGTTCTGGATCATTGGTATCGGCATTGCCGTTCTGGTGGTGGGGGCGGGCCTCTACATATGGAGGTTCGGTCTTCCCATTTCCCCCCCTCCAGGTGGAGCGGAGAAAGAACAGTCCGAAGAAGAGGAAGCCGTCGTGGAAGCGATCGGTCCGGGATCCTCCGTAGATGAAGCCGATCTGGAAGGAGTAACTCCGATCGAGATGCATCTGGAAGACCCCCTGGCGGAGGATCTCGCTGCGACCGTAACTTTGGATGAGCCCATCGAGGTCGAGGTGGTTGAGGTGGAGGCTATCGACGAGTCGACCACTTCCGGTGCACTATCACCAGGCAGTATGGAAGATGAGGAAGAGGAGGGTCTGATACCCGAGGTATAGGGTTGGGCTCTTTCTTCTTATGATGATGATCATCCTTCAGCCGGTATCTGACATACAGGATGATGAAGAGTATTTCCAGAAGCGGCAGAGATGCCAGACATCCTAATATCGAATATGCTGCCAGGTCGGACATCACAGGTCCGTCTGGCTCTCTGGAACCTGTCCCGTTGTATCCAACATTCCTTGATATCGGGTCATTTGGATGGGTCGGATCGAAAGGTCCTCCAAAGGGGTAGTAGGGGATCGACCTCTCCGCCTCCGAAAGGGGAATATGGAAGCCGATCTCCTGGGCATTCGTCAGTCCATCTCCATCCTCATCATACTCCGGACGATGATGGATGATATCTTCACCCCAGTAGTATCTTTCCCGCTTGTCCGGAAGACCATCGTTGTCATCATCATCGTCCGACCAGACCCAGAGCTGGATGGAGGAGCCCGATTTTACTTCTCCGGTGCCCACGACCCATAAATATACCCGGACAAGGAACTTCTCGCTCTGGGGTGTGTCCAACCTTCTGTTGGACGGCTGGAACCTGACCTCGATCTCGCCACCCCTGTAAACCGTGCTGTTCCCATCCCTGATATTGGTG
This sequence comes from Thermoplasmatota archaeon, assembly GCA_016929175.1. Lineage (GTDB taxonomy): Archaea > Thermoplasmatota > Penumbrarchaeia > Penumbrarchaeales > Penumbrarchaeaceae > JAFGLL01. The sequence goes on from JAFGJI010000156.1 coordinate 5,445, forward strand.
ATGTTCCACATCAGGACCACGGACCGGTTGAACGGAACTTGTGGATAGGCCTTGATCGAGACAAGTTCACCCCATTCAGCCCGGACATGGTCCCCTCCGGGCAGAGACCCCCATTCGTTCCGGTCCTCGAGGTCCCCGATATAGGAAATTTCGATATCGATGAGGTTCTCTTCGGACCCGGATGCTTCAAAGGGGAGAAATAAGAGCAGGAGACCCGAGACCATCACGAATATCATGGCAGACCGTTCCATGGTCAAGGCATCGGTCCGGGTTGTTTATCAATAAATGGAGGAATAACATCTGAATTAATATCAAATAGGACCGGATTATATCAAGTCCCGTTGAAAGCATAATAACCGTACAGGTCAATAACGGGTTGACAAGCAAGATGACGCAAAAAAGGGAATACCTCAAAAGAGTGACGGTCGCCAACCGCATCATGCTGCTTCTCATGGAACATGTGATGGAACAGGACAGCTATTCCGTTCCCGAGGTCCTTTCCCAGAGCGGCATGTCCGAGAAACTCTCGGTCAGACAGAACAATCTCTCCCGGGACCTGCAGTCCCTCTCGGCACAGGGTTTGATCGTTTCGAGGTCAGCCCATATCAGGAAACAGCAGAGGCGCAAAAAGGTCTATTTCCTCTCCCGGAAAGGGATCGAACGCTCCGAAGAGCTTGCGAGTTACCTGAACAAGCTCTATGTGGTCGTAAAGGAGGGGGACAGGAAGTTCAGCGAATGGCAGCTCGGAAAGGTCATAGACCTTCTCTCAAAGAAACTGCATAGAAAGGTCAGCCTTCATGAGGTCGTCGAGGAGGTCCTGGAGGGTGGAGAAGCAGACATCGGCAGGCTTCTCGGCACCGAAAGGAGGGTCCTGGCATCCGGCATCCCGCTGGTAAAGGAGTTCTACGGCAGGGAAGGGGAGCTTGAGGTTATGAGAACCGCCTTCGGTTCGGAAGGACCCGTCATGCTCTCGATGGTATCGATAGCGGGGCAAGGCAAGACGACATTGGCATCCTACTTCATTTCCAGCGAGGAGCTGGACTGCTCCTGGATCAAGGTGAACCGGTGGTTGACACCGGAAAAGCTCTTCTCGGACATAGCATCAAGGCTGGGTGAACTGGGTTACAGGATGCAGATTAAGGATGCGCATGCCGATCGCCATACGGAACCTTTCTCGATGGTCGATATGCTCATCGACGGGATGGTCAGCACCAAAATGGTACTTGTTCTGGACGATGCCCATCTCCTTGGAAATGAGACCGCGTCGATACTGCGCCTTCTGAGGGAAAGGTCGCTTCTACGCAAGGCTCCCGTGAGGTGGATAATGGCGTCAAGGGAGAGACCCATGATATACAACAGATGGGAGGCACGATCGAAGCAGGATATCGTGGAGGTCCAGCTCGAGGGTCTCGACAGGAAGGCCGTATCAAGGTTCCTCCTCTCCAAGGGGATACCTCAGCTCTTTCACGATGATTTCTACGGCCGGACCACCGGTCATCCCCTTACCATAGCGCTGCTGACCCTGAGACCGGAATCTGGACCGCTCGAAGTTGGCAACGCCATCAGCAGGCTGATGGAGGATGAGGTCATTTCGGCACTTTCGCAAGAAGAGCTCTCGGTCCTGGAATTCCTTTCGATCATGGACCGCTCCGTTGACAGAGAGCTTTTATTTTCTCTTCAAGGTGTCACCAGGGAAACCGTTGCGGGGACCATCTCCAAACTTCTTGTAAGGGAATATGATAACGGTACAGTCGACCTGCACGATCTTCTGACCGAAACCATCCGACCCACGATCTCCGTTGATAAACTCGAGAAGTACAGAAGGACCGCCTACGAATATTTCTCAAAGAGAGGAAGGGATGCGGACCTGGTGATGACCATCCAATTCGCCAGAGAGCTGGAAATGACCGATGCCGTGATAAGGCTAATCTCGGACCATGGCGAATATCTACTCGGAAGGGGCTACCCCCAGGTCATCGATGCCCTGGACATCATGTCTGACAGCATCACGGACCCTGCCACCCGGGTCCGCATGCTTCTGCTTCGGTCCGATTCGGAGCGCCTGCACGGGAACGTTGAAAATGCCGTCAGGCTTCTGGATGAGGCTTCGGAACTGGCAATGACGGTCAAAGGTATGAAGGGTGTCAACAGCCAGCCGTTCCTCCTCTCAAGGATACTCCGCAGATTTGCGGAGATGAAGGACATAGAGGAATCCGGGATGGAGGTCCTGGACCTCTATCTCAGGAGCCTGACCCTGGTGAAGAGTTCCGGCGAGAAGGAAGAGACAGCAAAAGTCTATTCGGACACAGGAATGGCCTACCTTGGCATAAGGGAGTTCGACCATGCCATATCAAACCTGAGGAAAGCCCTCGAGATGTACGATGAACTGGGCCTGGAGAGAGGGGTGGCCCAGACAATGACGGAACTCGGCATTGTTTACTTCCGTAAGCTCGAACTGGCAAATTCCCTTCGTGAATTGCTGCATGCTGCAATGATCTCAAGGGAGGGTGGTTTCGAGAGGACCAGGTACACCGCGCATTATTGGACCGGCAGATTGTACATGACCGTCATGCAACCGGAAGAGGCTGTGTCCTACTTCCGTTCATCCATGACGGGATACGCCAGGTTGGGCGACATGAAGAACTGCTCAAGGGCGCTGATCGGTTTCGTCTCGTCCTCCACGAAATCAGGGAACAAGCGCAAGGCTGAAAGGGCTATCTCCAGGCTGAAAAAGGAGCTCATGGGGGGAATCAGGTCGATCCTGCCCTGGGCAAAGGTCGATCTTTCCTCCGAGGTCAGGGCCCAGGTGGTGCATATGGATATGTTCAGCTCGATCATCAGGGACAGAAAGGACATCCTTTCCCGCGATGTGGGAAGACATTTCGATCACCTCCGCACTGAATACGATGAAGGAGCGCTCATCGACGCCGTCACGAGCTATGCATGGGCCCTCTCCGGCGACTTCAAGGGTCCCAACATGGATTACCTGAAGATCATGGAGAAGGAGGCGGAAAGGAACAAGGATACCCGCTCCATGGTGGCCGTTCTATATGCGAAGGCGACATCCACGGAGATCGATGATGATGTACTAAGGTCGATCCTGAGAAAGGCGCTGGTCCTCTGTTCGAAGGACGGCTTCGAAGAAGGCAGAAAGAAGGTCGTGAGCTATCTTTCCCTGAGGTCCAGAACATGAGAATAAACGATATATACCCTGGACACCCTCCTTGAGGAGACATGATACTGGACCTGAGTGTAATGATGGCACTTGCGCCCTTACTGATGCTGATTGGCATTGCCCTGGTGATCTACGGAAAGGAGATACTCGACATAATGTCCTTCCCCATCGGAGCCCTTGCGGGCGGGATACTTGCCTACATGATAATGGGAGGTCTTCTCGCCAACTACGACATCCCCGTGTGGATTTCGATCATAGTCACCATCCTCATGGCCTTTGGCGGGGGTCTTGTTGGGAAAGGCGTCACCGCGATGCTCATGGCCCTTTTCACCTCCACCGTTATCGTCGATGTTATCTCGGTCTTCCTCGGGGACGGGAGCGAGATAATTCTCGTCGTGATCGGCCTTGTATTGTTCCTCTGCATGATTGCACTGGTCCCCCGCTTCATGGAGGTCTTCTCATCATTCCTGGGGGGAGGGGCCTTTGCATTGGGGGTCACCCCGTTCCTTGAGAATTTGGATGTCGTGCCCGCCAGACTGATACAGTTCTCGATCATCATAGTAATGTGTGTTATCGGAAGCATCATCCAGCACTGGCTCCACAAGAAGCTCCAGAAGACGAAAGAGGAGATCAACTGGATACCTTCGAAGAATACTCCCGCATGATATAATTTACTCCTGGTGGCCCTTCTCCTGGAGCCTCCGTATCTCCGAGGCGACATCCCGCTCGAATTTCTTCCATCCGATAATCACCTGCTGCACGGAATATCTCGGGTCCTCTATGAGAAGTGAGAGGTCATCGAGTTGGTCGAACAGCTCCGGGTCCACCTCGTACCTTTGTGATAGAAATAGAAGCTTCATCCGGGCGTTCTGGATCTCCTGCCGGACGAAGAACCGAAAGAAGAGGTCCGTCATATCCACCTTGACCCTGCCCTCCTCGATCCCCTTGGATATCCTTGCGATCTCCGCCTTGTCGTCTTCCCGTTCGGGATAGAGGGCCCTCAGTGTGTTGATCATCCGGAAGAAGTCCCCCTTGAACTCGATGAGGTCGTTGGGGTTATCCGGGGTGACGTCTGGGTCCCCCATCAGGCGGAAGTCCCTTTCCAGGGTCTCGAGTTTGCTTTTGAGTTCCTCTACCTCCTTCTTGAGGTCGTCCATTTCTTCCCTTTTCATCTGTTCCGGCATCAAATACATCGATTATATCCTTTTCCTGGACACATCGGGTGAGAGTGCTATGCAAGAAGGGGGTTCGAAATGTTCTTACATTGCCAGAGAATAAACGCCGTTGAGTATAATGCAAGGAATCGCTAAAAGCTTGCATTTCTGGTGATAGTCTTTATATATGGACTGCACCCCGGATCAACGACACGGAGAATCATTGTTTGATTACAGCTCCTTTGTCTAACCAACAATTATACATCAAATAATTCGGGCGGGAATATGGCAATTCCAAATTGATTCCCACTTTCCATTTCCGGATAAGAAAATAATTAAAAGAAATGGAAAGTGGGCCCGCCCGGATTTACAACACAGAGGCTTTCGAATAAATTTCAGCTCTTTAGTCTAACCAATAATTGTATTTCAATTATTTC
>JAFGJI010000157.1 GCA_016929175.1 Thermoplasmatota archaeon
CCTGGCTCCGCGATCCAGGTAAATATCAGTACCTTCACATCGTCCCCCCTGTTCTTCAGGGAATTGATCGTGGAGATCTTCCTGCTGACACCGTCCACCAGAAGCTGGACGTCAACGTTCTCGGCGGAGATGTCTCCAGTGTTGTGGACCCTCACCAAGATGGTGATGGTGTCACCAGGTCCGGGCCGCTTGCTGTCATCGTGGTAGGAGATCCCTATACTGTCCACGAACTCAAGGTCAGGGAGCAGCACATGGAACTCCGATATCATCAGGTCATGGCTCCCCAGACCGCTGGCGGAGATCATGACCGTGGTGCCTTCCGTGTCCTGTGTCCAGAAGACGGGAGCTTTGACCGCTACATGGACCCATGCGGTCTGTCCCATGTCCAGCAGCAGTTCCATGCCGCTGATGTACCTGTTGCCGTGAACACCGCTGTCCGGGACGTAATAAACGGCTCTCGAAACATCCGGCAGGGCAAGCGGCGCTCCGAAGTCGCACATCTCGATGTTCGAGGTGTAACCAGGTGTATTGGATATCGCCACTATCCTGCCGGTCCATCCGTCCATCAGAGCGTTCATGATGCACGATACGGGGTCAAAGGCCGACCCGATCCTCAAGCTTATCATGTCCGGACCATTGCCGTTGTTGGTGAGGCCGTATAGGAAGGTCTTCTCGACGCCCGGGGTGATGACGGAGGTCATCTCGTCCTGCCCGTGGCAGGTCTTCAGATCGATGTCGAAGGTCTGGTTGATGAAAACACGGGCATATACCATATCGAAGGACCCTCTACCGGTGATCCCGATGCCGATAACATAATTGCCGGTCCTTGTAGGTTCGGGGACGAGGAGCCGCCCCCGGACAGTGATGATGCTGTCCTTGTCCATGAAAAAGGTCCGCTTCGGGCTGCCCTTTCCGTCGAGGAACGTCAGGTTCCAGCCGAGAGGGACCTCCTCGGGGGTAAATACTATCTCATCATCACCGTTGCCGTTGTTGTATATGTCCAGGAGGATGTCGAGTGTCCCACCCTGGTCTGTGCAGAGGTCCTTTCCGTTCCTTGATACGGCATCGATGTCGAACACCTGCATCACGATCGTTGTGAAGGAGCAGCCCGCCCTCGTGTCGGGAGCGTTGAGGTCGTAGACCGTGAGGCGGGATATCAATGCCGCTCCCGCCCTTGCATCCGGCGGTGCCCGAACCCTGATCGGAACGTTCACGGTCTGTCCGATATGCACCATTATCGGGTCGTTGACGTGGTTAATGCTCCAGCCGGGTAGCGTTCCGTCCACCGTCATGAGGACCTCCATCATCTCCCTGTTCCCCGTGTTGGATATCATCGCGTTGAAGAGGACCGTGCCGTTCGGATGGACGTATCTTGTATCGGTGTCCATCTTCACATACAGGTCGCTCTGCTCACCGACCACCAGGTACAGGTCATCCCTTCTGGTGATCTCCTCCATCTCCGCATCAAGGCTCTCTCTCGAGGTCGCCCTGATCTGGACGGGGATGGTGGTCCCCTTCGCGGTTCCCGGAGGACATGTTACCTTCACGGTGAAGGTCCTTCCGGAGACGCCCCCGAACCTCTCGGCGAGAAGTTGTGCGGAAAGGTCGGCCGACGCTTCAAGCGACCCGTACCCAACAATGTACCAGCTCCACCCCGCGTCAACGGGCGGGGCAGAGAGGGATATGTCGTAGGTGTCGTTGAGATTTCCCTTGTTGATGATGGAGAACAAATAGACGTTCTCCCTTCCCGGGGGTATATGGTCCCATTTCTTCCCATAAAGCGGGCTTATCGGGTCTGAGGATATATCCTTCAACCACTGAATGTCCATATCGACATGGAGGTCCAGTACGGTCAGGGCGGTTATCGAATCCCTTGCGAACATGTTCCTTGAAGAGTTCGCTGTCACATTGATCCTGGCCATCTCACCTATCCTGCCTTCCCATGGTGCAAATACATGGAGTTCGAGGTCTGCTGTCTCCTGGGATGCCAGCCGGACATATTCCGGATCCTCATTGCCCGCATCCGGGGGCGTGTCGAGCCATGCCGACCAGCCCTCCGGAACGGACCTCTCGTCGATCCCCACGAATATCTTGTCGCGGTTCAGCCCGGTCTGCCCCGTGCCAGTGTTCTCGATGGTCAGTTTGTAGACGTTCTCCGTTCCGATGTCGGCTGACCTCACCATCGTTTCCCTGATCCCATCGCTGTCCATTTTCGGATAGATATCCACGCCGTATGATATCTGAGGATTGAAGAAACCGGTCCTGTTGAGGTCGCAGTGGAACTGCGGCCAATCCTCCTGACCGACCAGTGATCTTCCCCCGGCAGATATGCAGTAGACGTTGCCCTCCGAGTCCCCGATCACCACCTCGAGCATTCCGTCAAGGTCTATATCGGCCACAACCGGTGAGGATATCCCAATGGGTGCCTCGGTCTCGTAGACCCAAAGCACATCGTGGCTCTTTCCGTCCCCCGGATAGGGAACACCCTCGTCGATGCCATCGGAAGGGTCACCGTCGAGACAGAACACCTTCTTCGAATCGGAGCCGATGATGATCTCGCATTCCCCGTAGTTGTCTATATTGCATATGGCGGGGGAGGAGAGGACCCTCCCGCCGGTATCGAAGGTCCAGAGGGGGGAATGCCATTGTGCATCAAGAACGTAGAGGAGCCCGTTGTCCGCCCCGAAGATGATCTCGTAGTCGAGATGCTCCTCGTTGGGATTGAGCTTCGCCATCTGAAGGTCCGCAACCGCCGGAGATGAGAATATGGAGGATGGCTTCGCGTTCAGCGAGTACTTCCAAATGACCTTTCCATCGGGGTCAAGACAGGCCAGTACACCCCACCACCCTGTCCATCTGGTGTCCCAGCCCTCCGACAGCCCCACGAACGATTCGAGTTCCGGGCTTCCGGTCACGTTCGCCACCGCCGTGGTTGCGTAGCACTGATGCATGAGCTGTAGTGAGAAAGCCTCATCATAATTTGGTTTTCCATCGGCATTCTCTCCCTGACGCTCCCATACCCTGAAACCTCTGTCATGGTTCCCTATTATGAGCTCCGTGTCCCTTTCCTTGTTGACGTCGGGTGTAACGAGCAGCGGTCCGTCCCAGAAGTCCCCGTCAAGATCACAGGCCACGACGGAGCAGCCGATGAGGCCGCCTTCTCCCCCTGTCGGTGCCTCTTCCCGGAAGATCGCACCTCCATCCACCTCGAAGGCCTCGAGCCAACCCCTCCGGGACCCGTCGTCGGAGGCGAGAACTATCTCGAGATCCTCCTTGTTCCCTGTCCACTCACCTTCGAGGTCCGTTATACAGGCAGTGGAGAAATAATAGCCAGTGGTCATCCCCTTCTTCCACTGCTTCTCGCCATCGGCACCGATGCAGAGGGCGCCGTCCTTGACACCTATGATGATCTCGGGCGTGTCCCCCAGGTTCACGTCCGCCGCGATGACCGATGAGAAGATCGGCGGCGCCATGAAATCAAGGTTCTGTTCGATGCAGGGGAGGGTCAGGTCCTCTATAACGTCATCACTATATGGATAGTCCCAGAAGAATCCCCCGTCCGGTCCAAGAGCGTAAACGAGATCGCTGGACGAGGCTATGACCACTTCGAGGTCCCCGTCGTTGTTGAGGTCCACAAGGGCAGGGGTGGACAAGGGATATATCGCGCCCTCGTTCAACCTCTGCATCCATTCTATCTGCCCGCCTGGCCTCCTGGTCGAGGGGCCTTTATCGATCCCTTCGTCGTCCGGGACCGCGGGGATGTCATCGCTGCTGTCCTTGAAAAGGTCCCTCCCTGAATTCAGCCATAAGGTGTACACCAGTTTAGCAGGATCATCATCTTCAATGGTCCGGTGTATCAGAACTGCGCCGAGACCAAGGGAGACCGTCACGAGCATTGCACCGATCACGAGCGTCTTTTGGTTCATCTTCCCTTGGTTGTTCAAGAGGTTCACCTCCTTAACATAAATACATCTCTCATGGGTGTATTTAAGAACATTTGTATGGAAATTGTTTTGTATTTGCCTATTATTACTACTTCTAAGGGGTCTTTCTGGCATCACTATTCACGTTGAACCACAAATCATATATAATCCCGGACCCCCTTTCAGGCAGGTTCGGGGAGGCATTCCTTTGATGGACCGTGTGAACGTTATACTGGAGCGGAGGAGCATAAGGAAGTTCGGCAGGGCGCCGCTGGAAAAGGAAGTCCTGGACCGCATACTCGACGCTGCCGACGCCGCCCCCTGTGCAAACGGTCGGAGGTCGTGGCATTTCGTTGTCCTTGACGATCGGGGCCTTCTTGACGCGGTCCCATCATTCCATCCGTACTCGAGGATGATCCTGGAAGCCCCATTGGCCATCCTTGTATGCGCCGACACCTCCGTGGAACCGAAGGAAGGATACGGGGTCCAGAACTGCTCCGCTGCCACCGAGAACATACTTCTGGCCTGCACCGCAGAAGGGCTTGGTTCCGTATGGCTCGGGATCTATCCCCGGATGGACCGCATAAGCGGCATGAAGAAGCTGGTGGGGACGCCGGAGAACATTGTACCTTTCTCCCTTGTGGTGATAGGGATGCCGGGGGAGAGGAAGGAGCCGCACGGAAAGTGCGACCCTTCGAGGGTCCACCACAATGTCTGGTAGCCCCTGATCGAAGGTGACCGTCGGAAGGGAATTCTTAATAACGGAGAGTGCCATGATAACGGGCGGTGTCCGAATGGAAGGAGACAATGAGTACATCATCTGTGGAAAGAGGTTCCTGCTGCCCGCGGTGCCGGACCCCATCGAGATATCATTTGATGATGATGTACCTACAGGCACCCCCGCGGACCGGACCAGGGCCCCGGAGCATGGAGCCGGTAAGGGGGATGATGTCGTGAGATTGGTACCGAAGCTAAAGAGATACCGCAGGAAGGAGACAGGAGCATCCTGATGGGGTTGGATGTTCCGGGTAAAACGGTATTTAGTCCTTCTTCGTTCATGCTTCGGTGATCTGATGGCAGATAAGATCGCATTGTTTGCTTTCAACGGGGACCAGATGTGCTTCATCCATGTTCTCCTGAACACACTGGACATGCATGAAAGAGGATACGATGTCAGGCTCGTGATCGAGGGCTCCGCCACCAAGCTGGTGGCATCCATGAACGTTCCCGAAGACCCCCTTCATGTCCTCTATTCACAGGTCAAGGAGAAGGGGCTGGTCCACTGCGTCTGCAAAGCATGCGCCAGCAAGATGGGGACGCTTGCTTCCGCGCAGGAGCAGGGGTTGGCGGTCTGCGGACCGATGAAGGGCCATCCATCCATGGCCGAATACAGGGAGCAGGGATACGAGGTCATTGTATTCTAGGACGGAGGGAGGTTGAAAGATGGCTTTCAAGTACATCTTGGAAAAAGGGCCCGCAAGGGCTTACATGATGGCAAATGAGGCGGTCGTGAGGGCCGCTCTGGAATCCGACGTGAAGGTATACTCCACCTATCCGGGGTCACCCACGGTGGAGATACTGTCGACGTTCGAGAAGGCTCTCAAGCACTACGATCTCGGGATGGAGCTCTCCGTCAACGAGAAGGTGGCCCTCGAGACTGCAGCCGGTGCGTCCTTCGTGGGAATGAGGTCCTTCTGTTCAATGAAGAGCGTGGGGGTCAACGTCGCCTCGGACGCTCTGTATGTCCTTGCTTACACGGGGGTCAAGGGCGGGTGCGTCCTTCTTCTGGCTGACGACCCCCACGCGCATTCATCGCAGTCGGAACAGGACGGCAGATGGTTCGGATACACTGCATATCTCCCGATGTTCGACCCATCATCCCCTCAGGAAGCCTACGAGATGGTGAAGGAAGCCTACGGGCTCTCCGAGAGATACTCCACGCTTGTACTCCTCCGGACCACCACCAGGATCAACCATCAATCCGGCATCGTGAACATAGCCCGGATGGACAGGACCCCCTTCGAGAAGAAGGAATTGAAGAACGACCATAATTACACGGCCGTCGGAATGACGGCAAGGACGGGAAAGCTCGGGATGCTCAAGAAGATGGAGGGAATGAAAGGATATTCCGAGGAGACCGGGTTCAACAGGGTCCAGTATTTCGACGGAAAGGACCTTCATGAAGGAACGCCTCCAATGGATGAGGGATACGAGCTCGGGATAGTGACCTCGGGGGTCCCGTACAACTACACGGTGGAAGCCCTGGGGAAGCTCGGTCTCAGGGCAAGGATATTGAAGATCGGTCTCATCAACCCGGTCCCCTCCTTGAAGATATCTGAGTTCCTCGTACCTCTTAAGAAGGTGATGGTGGTGGAGGAGCTCTTTCCATACCTCGAGGGGTTCGTCAGGGGCATCTGCAAGGACGCGAACCCTTCAGTTGAATTACTTGGCAAGGGGTTCGGACCATTCACCGAATACTCCGAATAC
>JAFGJI010000158.1 GCA_016929175.1 Thermoplasmatota archaeon
GGTCTGATCCTTCTCGAAGAGATGTATCATTTGACGGATCCTGGAAAGTCCGATTCAGATGGAGATTCCATGGAGGATACATGGGAGGTCGAATGGGGCACTCTGCCTTTCATGGACGACCCGAACAGCGATCCGGATGGTGACGGTTGGTCCAATATCCAGGAAAAGACGAGGGGAACCGACCCGAGGGACCATGCAGACCATCCGGAGGAGCCCCCGGTCACACCGTGGTATTGGATGCTGATCATCACAGTCATTCTTCTACTGATCATCGGCTATTTCGTCAAACAACTCTTCAACAAGAGGAGATTTGAGGACGATATGAAGGAGTTTGACAGGAGGAACGCTAGCAGGCGCCCACATTCGGGCAGGGGTGATTCGGGGAAAATATAAAATGGACAATCACCTTCATTCCATCATACGAGGTTAGGTCATGAGAGCAGGAGATGCGGAGTTCGTTCAGATCCTCAGCATAATTCAGAGGGGGCAGAGATTGATAGTCCAGGCAAGGAGAGAGGGTGTCGAAACATCTCTTGCAGAGGAATATCTTTCGGAAGCGAAATATGCACTCAAGATCAATAATAGAGAGGCCGCGATCGAGTACTCGAAGAAGGCCATATACGAGGTCGTTCAGGCCAAGAAGGACCAGGATAGCAAGAGCATCCAGTCAAGAGAAGACCTTGCACAGAAGACCAAATCAGAGCTTCGGAAGATCTGCTCCAAATATGGGCTCGAAGCCATCGGGTTGAAGGATGAACTGGTCGATCGGGTATGGTCCCATATAATGACCATTTCCTCCGAAATTAAAGAGGCGGAGCCCGTCGAGAGCGTGGAAGGACAGGAGCCTGCCAGGACGGGTGATGCGAGGGCGGAAACGGTGCAGGAGGCAATGAAGAAGGAATGGGATGCGGTATCGGAGCTTGATGAGCTGACACCCGGTCTTTCCTATCTCGTTGAGGAAAAACGGCCCGACAAGATCTTCAAGCTCTACCGGCAAGCCCTGGACAGGAACATGAAGGGTATGGCCATTTCCAGGACGAACCCGAAGATACTGGCAAAGAGGTACGGTATAACGGACACTGATTCAATATGGTTGACGGGAAAGGAGATCCATGGAGATATCAGATCGGTCCTCCCCATCCTCGAATTCCTGATGTCCATAATTGAAGAGTTCATAGAAGGAACCGCGAAGGGGATGATCGTCCTTGACGGACTTGAATACCTTCTGACCAATAACAAGTTCAATTCGGTACTCCGGTTCCTAAGGCAACTGGTGGATAACGTCTCCCAGACGGAATTCATTCTCCTTGTGGCCATCTCGCCCGATGCGATCGAACAGACCGAACTGACACTTCTGGAGAAGGACCTTCTTCCAATGGTCTATCCCGAATGATCCCTGATAGATCACGTAGTCCTGCCTCTGAACACAATTGCTCCGAGGGCAAGTGCAATTATGATGATGATGACAAGAAAAATGCTCAGAGCCCATGGAGGGATCTCGAATCCTCCAACATCCGTGTGTCGATCATCGATAACGAATATCTGCGTCCTGACGGGACCGGTCATGCGGCCCGGGGTACCAGGTTCGGTATTTATTGGTCTGTCGCGGGCTCTGGCCTCGATGGTGTGTACTCCCGGGTCCAGATGAGATATGTCCAGCTGGTTCAGCCAGACGACTTTCCCCTGCCCTGTTATCCCCGGAAGGGTCTTCCAGTCCCCATCATCGATGCGTATCTCCACCCTGTCGATCATCTCACGATCATAGGCTGTTCCGGAAATGGTGAGGATGTCGTACCGGTCCACCGAAGCATTGAATGACGGCTCCTTTATCGAGATGGTGGGGGTGGAATCCTCTATCGGGTCCACCCCATAATATGCATGGAGGAACTCGTTCCAGAGATGCTCCCTAGCATATCCGGTATCCTCGTAGCTCATGAGGTAATTACTGGGGAGGCCGGAAGGACTGTTGTCCCCCTCTTCCTTGTTGGGGAAATACATGGATAGACCGTTGGCATCTTCGTGCCACCTGTCGTGTTCCGAATAGAACATGAACCCGGGCTGTTGACCTGTTCCGAGTATCGACCTGCGGACACCCTGACACAGATCAAGTATCTCGGTGTTCTTTGGGAAAGCGCTGGTAATGTAGGATTCCAGTTTTATCGTGAAATCCACAACATCGTAAAGTGGATACCCTGTCAGATCGTAGATGAAGACGCTGGCCATATCGTAGGAGTTGGCATTCTTCCTTGCCAGGAATATCTGGGTATAATATTCAAGACCTCCGATCGGTCCCCGGGATGCCAGCTCTTCCGAGAACCGATCGAGAAGGTAGACCACCTCGTCCATTTTCTCGAGGTCGAAGGCTGCCTGCGTGACCATGGGATAATCCTCCGGGTCCTCTGCCCCGTCCTCGTAAGAACGTATATATTCCTGGACTATGATCTTCGACAGCTCTCTCTCATCCATTCCCGGATCGTTCACGAGAGGTTCCAGGATAGCATCATAGGGCCATCCGTCCCCGGGTTCGTTGAAACCCGAGGCCACTCCAACTTTCACGAAATCCTTAAGCTCGTAAAGGACAGCCATCTGGGCCATCAAGCACGCATCGAAACCCCAGATGTCCACCTTCCGGTTCCCGGCTATCTGGAAGATCTTCTCGGCCGCGAAGTTCATCTCGGTCATATTTATCATATCGTATTCTCCCGGGGGGAGTCCCGGAACGGTATCGTCATAACAGATCCCCCTGAAAGCCCCTCCGTGGTCCCAGAGGACGAGTGCATACTTCTTTGCCGGAAAGTTACGGATGGACCATTCGGTGAACTCGATAAGCTCGAGAGGGTCCCCCATATTGACCTCTCCCAGGTCCTCCAGGGCTGCCGAGTTTATGAGGGCGGGGTCGTTGTCCTTTTCCATCCTGAACCTGCGTGCACCGGTCCAGTCCCCGTTGGTCGTATCGTAGCCGTCTATCCTGTCCATCTCGACCACAATGTTCACCCTGTCCGTGGAGCCCACAATCTCCATCTCGTTCATATCGTCGATGCCAGCCTCCTCGAGGTTGTTGTCGGAGTCCAGGTATACCATGAACGTCCAGTCGGCCAGTTGCTCGACCTGTCCCTCGCTGGTGGGCTGAAGCAGCAGGGCCGTGCTGAACGAGAGGGATATCATAACGAGCAGGTGAAGTAGCTTCATACTCAAACGTGTCGGCCTCCTATCAGCTTGACCTATCCGATAGTGTCGATTTATTCTTTATGGTCCATGGCATGAAAGTCAACGGGGTTGAACGCATCTGCATGAACCCCTTCCGAACATTAGAAATACATGAGTTAAATTTGCCCATTCAGTTTAAGGAGGTAAACTCGATGGAAGAACCCATCTGCCATATAGAGATCAGCCAGGAAGATGACGAGATAGTCGCTAAACTCCAGAGCGACCTCGGGGGTATCAGGGAATTCAGGTCCTACACCTATGAGGAGGTCCTGAAGTTGGTGGTCAACGAACTTCAGGAGGAACTCGAGTTCTCCAACGAGCAGCATATAGACTGACCCCCTACGATCCTGACAACATTTTTATATCAAATGTTCTTTAGCTGACCTCCCCCTGGCGGTTCCCCGCGAACCGCCTGTGTGGAATCTGGTCCCCGCAAAGGGAAGGGTTAAATATCCGACCTCGACTAAGGGGGCTTTACCCGCAGGATCGAGCGTTGTTCCGTGAGGTGGCGTATTGCCTTTTATGATCGGAACCATCCAGATCTGCGGACAGGTAAAGGGGTTGGAGAAACCCGGATAGTTCCGTGACCTCTCCCATCCGTCATTCGATGTCAGTGAAACTCGAGCGAATCGATCGTTGTGTGCAGGAAGATGGAAAGCGTATTGCTTCTATCTGCCAATTCCGGTTGATCCTGCCGGCGGTCACCGCTCTTGGAATCCGATTAAGCCATGCGAGTCGAGAGGGTTCGGCCCTCGGCGAACTGCTCAGTAACACGTGGATAACCTAACCTGAAGTGGGGGATAATCTCGGAAAACTGAGGATAATACCCCATAGGTCTTCGATACTGGAATGTTCCTAGGCTGAAAGCCAAGGCGCTTCAGGATGGGTCTGCGGCCTATCAGGTTGTAGTGAGTGTAAAGGACTCACTAGCCGAC
>JAFGJI010000159.1 GCA_016929175.1 Thermoplasmatota archaeon
TCCATCGTGGCTGCCGTGGAGGAGGGAAGATCGATATACGACAACATCAGGAAGGTCATCCAGTTCCTCCTCTCATGCAATATGGGCGAGGTCTCCTTCATGATCATCGCGATCATACTCGGGTTCCCTCTTCCGCTCATAGCCCTCCAGATACTCTGGATGAACCTCGTGACGGATTCCTTCCCCGCGCTTGCCCTGGTCACGGAGCCCAAGGAGCCGGGGATAATGAGGAGGAAGCCAAGGGATCCCGGGGAACCCGCGATCACTAGGGACATGGTGGTTTCGATCCTGGTGTCGGCCGGCATCATCACGATAGGGACCCTTGCGGTGTTCTGGTACAATCTGGAGTTTGTAGGGAAGACCGTGACCCTCTCGAGGACCGTGGCCCTCACCACGATGGTCTTCTTCCAGATGTGGACAGCTATATCCGCCCGCTCCACCACCCACAGCATGGCAGAGATCGGGTGGTTCTCCAACAAGAAGCTGCTCGGGGCAATTGCCCTGGCAATATTCTTGATGCTTCCGATAATCTATGTGCCTTTCCTCCAGAACGTCTTCGGGACGGCTTCTCTCGGGCTTATTGATTGGGCTGAGGTCCTGGTGGTGTCCGTGTTCGGACTGATAGCCGTGGAGATGTGGGAGATGGCTAACAGGAAGTGGTTCCATTACGGAGCATGCGCTTGAGGGATCTGAGAAGAAACACCAGTACATCTCCTATCCTCTTTCCGGGTCAGCCATTACTACTCCTCTTCGGAGCCGTGAGACACTTGGACCTCATCTGCCTCCGGCTGCCTCTCTTCGAACTGTTGTCCCCCCTCCGGTACGGGGGGGTTGTCCGCGAAGAACTCGTTCATTGGTACGCTTTCCACCTGCTCCTGTAACTGTTGGTCGTCCTGCATCGGATATGGCCGCTGCTGTGGGTCCAGATATTCTGATGGTGTAGCTTCCCCGACCTGGTATTCCTGCTGGCCCCAACCATCCTGAGGATATCCATCCTGCGGATAATACTGGTCCGGCGCAGGATTTTCTCCCTGCGGATACCCCTGCTGATCGAAGTACTGACCCTGAGGATATCCATCCTGGGGATAATGCTCCTGCGGATAGTAAGGGTCCTTCCGGGCAATGTCTGGATATACGGGGCCATGCTGCGAAAGCTGTTGATGAGGGACGTCGTCGTGGTAAACCTCTTCCATGACCTGTGAGAGAGGGGTTGGCTCCTGCGGCGAATGAAAGATATCGTAGGTATCATTTAACCCGCCCATCATACCCGGTGGCGCATCGGCGGAAACGGGACCAAGGAGGAGCTCCTGGTCCGTCTTCCTTCCGAACTTCAATACCAGAAATACAACCAGTGCAATAACGATGACCACTGCCAGAATGGAAAGGACGACGGTTACAACGGGGAACTTCTTTTCTTGCGGTATAGGCTCCACCTCATCATCATCGTCGTCAACGACAACGGGTGCGGGAATGAATATGCTCACGTTGGTGCTGAGGTCGGATTCCCCTATCCCGTTGAGCGCAGTCACCCAGTAGTTGTACGTGTTCCCTCCCGAAACATCCATATCCAGGTAGCCCTGGATAAGGAAGTCGTTCTCCCAGTAGATGAATGTCCGGTTCCCACCGTTCACGGAACGGTATATGTTGTAACCGGCGAGGTCCACGCCCCCGTTGAACTTGGGGCTGGACCAGGTTATCTTGACCCCTCCTTCGTAGAGCTCCGCCTTCGGGGTCCTGGGTGGTGTCGGCCTTCCGACCGGAATTCCTTTTAGCGAGGCCGACGGGCTGGATTCCCCTGCCGCATTCACGGCCGTCATATAATAGAAATAATCAAGCCCGTTGATCACCTCCGTATCATTGAAATAGAGACGGTCGCCCGATACGTTGGTGTGGAACTTCAGATAGTCCGTCCCGTTCGCGCGGAAGATCCTGTACTCGATAATATTCGATCCTCCGAGTTCTATCGGCGGCTCCCATGACAGATTTATATAACTATCACCCACCCTCAGCATGAAATCTCTCGGTTCTCCAGGAAGGCCGATGGCATATAACTCGATTATGCTGCCCATCATCGACTCTCCGGCATCGTTCACTGCCTTTACGAAATAGTAATAGTAACGGGCCATCTCGAGCCCCTGGTCCAGATAGCTGTTCTCTCCAGTGCTCGCAACCTGTTCATAGGTGATGTAGTATCCGTAAAGGCTCGAGGTGGGGATGACGAACGGGTCCTGCTCCGGAGGAGCCCAGGAAAGCCGCATTGAGGCACGGCCTTCCCTGTTGAAGTAATCTATCTTGACCTGGTGCTCCCCCGAGGTCAAATAGACGCTTGTCGGGAGGGATTCATACCATCTGTCCTCCCATGCATCGATCAGAAGGATGTTGTCCACCCAGAGCCTGACCCCTCCATCCGTGCGGACGATGATCGTATAGGACCCGGCCATCGAGGCTTCCAGATACCCGTCCCATGTGACGGAGAAGTTGTTGTCCCCCATCCTCGGAAGCGGGGGGTCCGTGCCCCAATCGAAATCGATCACCAGGTCCTGCGTCTGAAAGGAGAGGTTCGTCAGGTCCGGTTCATTGTAGTAGCGGCCGATCAGACCTCCTGCTATCAGGTCCCGTGTCCCCCTGTAGATGTTGAACCTCTGGAAATAGGGGTCGGAGCACTTGTTCCATGTAAGATAGGCTCCGCGATCGCAGGGGTCATACTCAAGAGACGTCACGGGGGGCGGGAGTTTCTTTGGAACCGCCGATACGTTGGTTGATGGAGAGGACTCACCGACCTCGTTCCTGGCATATACCCTGTAATAATATGTCTGCCTGTTGTCCACGATCGTGTCATTGTAGTACCTTCTTTCAGGTCCGATCTGTATCAGATCGCTGAAGCTGTGGAGGGACAATCCCCTTTCGATGCGGTAGGCGGTGAGATTGGAACCTTTGGTCGTGAGGGGGGGCTTCCAGGTGATGTTGACAAAACGATCACCCGAGTGTACTGTCAGATTCATGGGAGGAGAGGGGCATCCCTTTGGGATCGTGGACAGTATATCCTCGCTCGTGGACTCTCCCGCCTCGCTGTAGGCAGACACCAGATAGTAATAGGTGCATCCGTAAACAACATCCGTATCGTTGAACCACCAGACCCCGGTCGAGGTCACGTTGAGGAAGGACAGGTCTTCCTGAGTGGTCCCTTTGTAGATCAAGTATCCCAGAAGTTCGTGGGTCCCGACAGAGTTGGGGGGGCCCCATGATAGATTGACGAACAGGTCACCCGAACGTATGGATGGGGATGTGGGCGGGAGGGGCTCCTTCCATTCCATGGAAAAGAAGTCGTATTCGAATGATACCTCCCCGGTGCTGAGGGCTCTCCCGAATATCCTTACCCGGTCGACAATGCCTTTGTAGTTATCCTGGGCACCCTGCCCGATCACCAGGGGAAAGCTGCAGTTCAGGTCGTAGGCCGATGGTTCGAAATGGCCCGAGACCGATTCCAGTTCGCCGTTGATGTAAAGGCTCAGGGTGCCTGCCGATGCGTTCTTCACAGCAACTATCTGGTTCCAGCCTGGATCAATGCCTGTATCGCTGGTGACGGAGGATCCGGAGGCCCATTCCAGTAAGGACCCGTGGCCGCCAGTGGCCGCGTAAAGCTTACCATTGAACGTGCACATGGCGCATATCGGGTATTCGGAGCCCGAAACAGGGGCCCTCAAGACCCATGCATCGATCCCGTTCCATTCGTACAGTATCCCGTCGCTTGTTGCCCCCAGAAGCCGTCCGGCGAAAACTGTAATTGTCGAGAACGTCCCTGAAGGAATTGTAGAGGTCCTTGGAACCCATGAATTCAAGCCGTTCCATTCGAAGAGTGAATTGTATGCCGAATAGAGCTTTCCCCTGTAGACCGCAAGGGTGTTCAGACCGCCTCCAAGTTCGGCCTTCTGCACCCAGCTGTCCCTGTTGTTCCACTGCAACAGGTAACCCCCTGGGCTTGTGACCCCGTACAGGTATCCGTTGTAACTGCACAGGCCGGCGATGTTCGTCTCCTCGCTGTACTGCGAAGCCGCCTGTGCCCAGGCTCCGACACCGTTCCATTCAAGAAGAAGGCCGGATGGACTGGTGCCGGCATACAGTATACCGTTGTGAACGGCCATGCAGGTTATCAGCTCGGAGTTGAACGATTGAGCGACCCTGGTCAAGGATGACCTGTCCAGACGCAGTAGTTCTCCCGTGGCAGCCGCTGCGCCGAATATCTTTCCTTCGTGAACCGCCATGCAGTTGACCATTCCCGAACTGTGTGGCGAGGACCTCCTTACCCATCCTGATGCGGTCCACTCGATGAGGTCGCCCTGCGAGGTCGCAGCGAACAATCCCTTATCATACACCACAATATCATTCAGGCAGGTCGAGGTGCCGTACTGCCCGGAGACCGTATACCATGAACTGTTCCTGTATCCCTGGTTGATACCAAAGATCAACTGTCCCCGGGACCCTCCCGTTCCACCGTATCTCTGCCCGCTGAGAACATCCAGGAAGAAACCCCTGTCCGTTGTCGGGTCATACTTGTTCAGAATACCTCCCAGGTTGTCGGTCATGTTCTGGCGGACGTGGACCCAGGTTTCAACGGAAAATGACCCTGTTCCCAGCTGCAGCGAGGAGCTGTTCCCGCAGTTGACAAGGTCATCGACACCGTCGAAAACAAGAGCCGCGTCGTGGATCCCGGTGCCCCATGAGGGATCGGATACGTCCTCTCCGGCGGATCCGCCGAGGACACCATGGTTGCCTTTCCCGGAACCGTCATAGGTATACTGCCCTTCTCCCTCGCCGAGGTCCCATTTGCCCAGCAGTTCTCCGGACCGGAGGGGGCAGCTCCCCCCATGAAAATCCGGCAGAACGAGCAATGAAGGAAGGGTTACGAGAAGCACCAAGGTGAGTGGAACGAGGAGGTTGCGGTCTTGGACGCTCATCTGAACACCTCTATGGAACCATCCCCCCATCCGGACCCGGGGGTGTCTTGGAACGGAGGGTATTCTCTTACACGGACCGGATCGAGACCGATAACTGGTCCAGTGAATCAAATTCAAAAAAGTAATACCTGAGCCTTCATTAAAAACCTTTTGGTGGGACGACGGGGGAGCATAACGGGCACCTATAGGTCATCCTGTACCTCCCCTGCCGAATCGACGACCCACGAGACATAGTCCGGGCCCATCTCGTTGAATATCCTCTCGCGGATCTCGTCGGGTATGTACATATTGCTGAGCATGTATACGAGGGCGTCATCCTCATGGACCTTCCACAGATGCAGGAACAGCTCTTCTTCCACATCATACCTTCCACCGGAGAAGTTCCGCGGGCAGAAGGGGCATTTTACAGAAACGGAGATGTCAAACTCCGGATCGCCATCCTCCTCGTCCGCGGATGGTGCGATATGCCTGTCGATCATGTTCTTCACCGGAGTAACCGGTGAAATCTCACTACTACAAAAGCATTGCGAAGGGCCAACAGAAAAGATATTACTCATGCAACCCCTAGCCCTCAGCATGGTGGTCCTTTCAGACCATGACATCGTTTACCGGCTTGAAAGGGGATCGATGAAGATAGAACCTTTCAGGGAAAAGAACCTTACCCCAAACGGATACGACCTCACCATATCCGAGGTGTACACACGCAATCCCGAGGGCAAGGTCACCATTGGCCAGGTATATCTGGAGCCGGGGGATTGGTGTCTGGTATCCACATCGGAGTTCCTGGAGATACCCCCGGACCTGTGTGCCAACCTCTGGATGAGGTCATCCTTCATCAGAAAAGGCCTGATCGGCGGTTTCGGGGTTGTCGATGCCGGATTCAAGGGAACGCTGACCTTTTCTGTAACAAATCTGGGGCCCGAGGGAGTATCCCTTCAGATAGGAGACAGGATCTGCCAGCTCGTTCTCCTGAAACTATCATCGAGCCCACAGCACCTTTATGGGGACCGATCGGGAACATATCAGGGACAGACGGGTATAACCCTGGACGGGGGAAGGCAGGTTTGAAGGGTGATGTTTGCAGGATGCACGGATGCTGTCTTTGCTGCCAGGGGACGGAGATGGTACTTACCCTGGAGGATATTGAAAGGATCTCGGGAGCGGGAAAAGTGGATTTCCACCATGAGGATACGAGACAGCTTCGGAACATCGACGGGAGGTGCGTGTTCCTCTCCAACGAGGGGAACTGCACTATCTACGATATACACCCGAGAGGATGCAGATCGTATCCTCTGATAATGTCGGTCCCTTCCATGGAGCCCCTGATCGATGACCTCTGCCCTTACCGGTCCGAATTCACCTTCGAGCCGGAGGATGTCCTCGAACTGAAAGAGCTTGTCGAGATCTTGATGGAGGAAGGCGCCTGAAGTACATCTCCCTGATGTCGGGAGGGATCGATTCCCCTGTCGCGACCTACCTGATGCTGAAAGCTGGCGCCGGGATAATGATACTGAACATGGACACCCGTCCTTTCGGAGGGGAGGACGAGGTCGAAAAGGTGACCGGGCTCGCATCCCGGTTGAAGGAGTTCTTTCCCGACCGTGTACGGCTTTTCAGGGCCCCTCACGGGATATTCCTTTCTTCCTTCAGGGACCACTCCAACCGGAGGTACATGTGTATCCTTTGCAAGAAAGCCATGCTCGATCTGGCGGACCTCCTCTGCGATAGATGGGATCTCGACGGCATCGTAACGGGGGATTCCATGGGCCAGGTCGCCTCCCAGACACTTCATAATATGGCCGCTGTAAGTGCCGGTGTGAGGCATCCGATCATCCGGCCCCTTATCGGGCTCGACAAATTGGACATCGAGAGGATAGGGAAGGAGATCGGGACCTTCGACATATCCATCCGAAGGACCAACGGATGCAATGCCGCTCCCAGGTTCCCCATCACGAAGGCAGATAACATATTCCTGCAGAGGGAATGGACGAAGGCGAGCCCACATGCATCAATGGAGCAGGTTGCTGCCAATGTGGTGGAGTTGGACCTCCGTTAGCGTTAAAATCCCCCAGTGCCATACCGGTCATGGGTGTGAACATGGATCATGCCGAATGCAAGCTCTGCCATAACGGTGTCCTGCTGCCCTTTACCGGGCCCGAGGAACGTGTTGTCTATTTCTGTACGAACTGCCGGGCAAGGTTCTCCGGATACCACGAGGAGCCCATGTTCGACGGCATGCCTATCTTTTCCCAGATGGCAGCATATCTTGTGAGTGATTCGCTCGACACCGGAGAGACATTCAGCAAGGGAGAGCTTCACGATTCCTACCGTTCAATACTGGACCAGTATCCTCCCCTTCAAACGGATCCGTGCCTTCCGGAATGTGAATACTGCTCCCGGGACCTTCTCCTGAACTGCGAGCTGATGGATATATGCTGGCTTCCCAGCCTGTGACGGTTCAAACCCGGTGATGGAGCGCTTCCAGATGGGTCATGATCCTTGCGACTGCCGCACCTATCGCAGTGCATGTCTCGAGGCTCACCCCCCTCCCTGTAAGGTCCATATGATGTTCACCCATTGACATCACTTCCCCCGGGAGGCCTCGGGGACCCAGCCCCAGCACCAGAAGGGCCGACCTTCCGTCCTTCAACATCAGGGCGACCTCGCGGGGTGATATTGATATCTTGCTGTCCGGTCTTCTCGTCGCGATCACGACCCTCCCCAGCTGGGGTGGAAAACCTCCCTTGGGCAGCGGGAAATTGCTGAAACGACCCTCTTCTGCAAGCTTGACGATCCAGTCCCCCCCTTGCCCTATGGAGGTGGTCGTAACGAGCCATTCCGAAATGTCCCTGGGCGTCCGAAGGTCAGGGTCGAACGGGAACCCGAACACCGCAAGGTTGCAGTCGAAGGCTGCGGCCACGGGGGCCGCCCTTGCAAGCGCTCTTCTGTGTGCTTCCGCAAACCTGGTCCGGTCAAGGGAGTTGTAGAGCCCCACTGTCAATCTGCCTGTCATCCTTCAGACCCCTGAAAGCTATGTATATCTCGTTCGATCTCTTCAGCGACGATCTCGGTTTGATCCGGTCCACGCTGTTGTACTTGCCCCCGAATTCCTCTATCAGTTCCTCCACCTCGGACCCCTGGAAGGTCTTTATCAGAACGCTGCCCCCCTTCCGCAGGACCCTTGCCGCAATTGTAAGCACGACCCAGGACAACGCGAGAGACCTGCCCCGGTCCAGGGTCCTGTTCCCGGAAAGTCTTGGCGAGGCATCCGATATCACCACATCGTACTCGATGCAGTGCTTCAGGACCTTCTCCTGGACCAGGGGGTCCTCAATATCCCCTTGAATGAATTCCACCCCTTCCAGGGAGCCCATGGGGGAGAGGTCCACGGCTACCACCTTCCCGCCGGAGCCCACGGTCTCATTGGCAACCTGGCTCCACCCCCCGGGGCAGGCTCCAATATCCAGGACCCTCGAACCTTTTCTGATCAGATGGAGCCTTCCATTGATCTCCTTGAGCTTGTAGGCCGCCCTGGACCGGTAGCCCTCGACTCGTGCCTTTCTGTAGTAGGGATCGTGTTTTCTCTGCCGTATCCAATCCTTGGTCAAGGAAGCCCCTCAAATAGGTTTTATTATCCCTATGGTCGGCTCGTATATCTGCCCCTCATCGAGGAGCTCCTGGATGGTCTCCTCGAGCTGTATCTTGTCGATACCGCTCTTCTCGCAGCTCGTGATTATGTCACGATAGAGGGCTCCCTTCTCGCCCGAGGCCTCGTTAATTATCTTGAGGACCCTTTCCTTCACATCTGGAGACGTGCCGGTCCCCTCATTCTCGAGAGGAATGGAGGGGGGATGCTCCTCGGTCTCATGACCATTATCCTTTCCCCTGCCTTCAAGCACCAGTTCAAGCGCCGTCTTGACGCCCTCGCTGAAGGGGGCCAGATCAAGGTTCCCATATAGACCGACAGCATTCACTCCCGCGCTTGCTGCCCTGTTTGGATGTCCCTTTTCAACGAGCGAGTCGACAGAGGGCGGGTCCTGGCCCATTGCGTCCTTGACGGCCTTCAACCTCTCGATCGTGAACCTGGCCGTTTCGACTATCCAACGGTCCCTCAGCGGCAGTTCGGCAGGAAAGATCACCTCGGGTTTGACCGATGCGTAGAACGTGCCGTCCTCCTTGACGAAGGTCCTGACCTTTCCCACCACCCCAACAAGTGCAGGAGGTTCCAGGTTGGCGATGGTGTTGAGCGCCTGCGGTTGATACTGTCCAGCGTAGAGATAGAACGTCCCTGTAGGGTCCCGCACCTCCACACGGTACTGCGGGGAGTCTTCAGAGCCAGTGTTGCTCTTGTTCATCATAACCCCCACGAAATAGAGCCGGTTCACGATGGCCCCAAGGGGCGTTATTATGTAGTTCGGGGCGTTCTCCTCCATCCCCCTGTCCTCATGCTGGGACCTGTTGTACTCGACGGCAAATACCCTCCTGGCCACCTCTCTCATCCTTGCCATCAGATCACCTCCATTTCATCCAGGAGGGACCGGGCCTCCTCCATATCGTCGGATGAGTGCTTGGTCATCTGTGCTGGAAGCACAGTGGGGCCGAAATCGTCCCTTATGACGTTGCCCCTCATCACATAATCCCGGCCGAGAAGTATTTGGCTGAGCTCCTGCACGATCCTCTGATCGTCATCCTGATATCTCTCGACGCACTCGGACACTTTCCGGCCGAGGACATTTTCCGTGATCTCGGTATTCAGGACGGCGAATAGAGAACCCGTTCCGTCGTCCATGACCACCTTTGTCCTCAGATCGGCTACACCGCTCTGCTGCCCGTGGAGGGCGCAGTTGCCGTTGAGCAGGGATCTGTTGCATTCGGGGCATCTGAATATCAGACCTGACCCGTCCCTGATCTCTATGATGGTCCCGGTGATCTCGATATCCGTTGCACCCGCATTGACAAGGTCCTCTGCAAATAGGTGCGGGGTCTTCATTATATCAAAATCGATCTCCTCCTCCTTCTTTATCTCCGCCCTCTCGTCGAAGTTGATCTGCGGTATCCCTCTCCAATCCTTCACGTAGGCCCCCCGTATGGTCAGTACATCCCCGATATCATATCCGAATTCGGACCATGAAGTGAAGCGGACCCTTTTCGTGTCGTCTGCCAGCATCCCGTCGAAGATGCTCTTTTTCCCCTTGTCGGTCTCGATGGTCCTCTTCTCAAGGTCCATCACCTTGGCCGTTACCTGGATGTTGCCCATTCCCGGTCTGACATCCTTCAGTTTCAGCTCCTGCAGGTTCCCGAACCTCGGAAGCTTTGAAATATCAAGTCTGGACAATGTTCCTTCCGGTGCTTCCTCCACCTTGGTATAAGGTCCGAGGTTGATCTCCACCTCCCCCCGAAAGGTCTTCGCCGAGGCACCCCGGATCAGGTACGTGGTGCCCTTGTCGAGCATCTGCCCTTCCCATGAAACGAACCTTCTTATCATCGTATCATCGGCAATGAGACCGGTTATGAGTATCCTGTCCCCGTTCTGGGTCTTCTGTTCCCTCTCCCTGGATGACAGGCATCTGACGGTCAGGTCGACGTTCATCTCCCCGCCTTTCAGCTCCCCGAGCTTCTTCTCGCCCATGGACGCAAACGAAGCCGGTGTTCCTCCGAACTTTCTTATGATCGCTTTCTTCGCTTCCTGCGGATCGATGCCATAGCGAAGATATCTGTCCAGTTCTGTTTTAAGTTCTTCTTCTTTCTTTTCCGGAAGCGCCTCTTTTATCTCTCGGATAACAGGCGCGATCTGTTCCTGGTTCATAGAACCCCTCCTTACCCCAAGGGGCGGACTTCTTGTATGTCGATAGAGGGATAAAAGTGTTCCTTATGGTGTCTTGCAGAACTTCCCTCAATAACACCCGGACCTCCGGGGCGGCCCCCTATCAGACCCCCGAGATCACCGTTGTGGGACATGGGCGGGAGGCCGGGTGATCTATCCTAATATCGGGCCGACCCGGGTTCGGTGGTGATAGGTATGCCCAGCCTCAATTTGTCCTCATTGGACAGGTTCTCGAGGTCAAGGGTCAGCAACACCCGAAGCTCCTTCTTCTTCTGGGCTATCACGTACAGCCTTATGATCGCGAGAGGGAGGATAATTATGAATGCAAGGATGAAGAAGATAGGGATCAGGGGCAGCAGAGGTTCGTAATTCACATCCATGTCCATGATGACATCCTTGTTGTCGTAGGGGTCGTTCGGGTCGTCGGGATTGTAGATGATGACATAATACCGGTTGGTGTCGCAGTCCCTGAAAGCAAGGTCCCATTCGATCACGGGGTGGGCGGCATTGATGGTCGCATTCCTGAACGACACGAGCTTCAGATACAAATGCAGGTCCCCTCCCACGACATCAGGTGACATGTCGGGAACCTCGTTCTTGAAGATGTAAATGTAAGCACTCGAATGAGAGTCCAGATATTCGGGGGTCAGCTCGAAGCTGTAATGCATGAAGTAGGTGACGGGGATGGCAATGGTCTCGACCACGAGCGGCTCGGTGTTGGTGTTCTTCGGAACCTTGAACTGAGCGGTCTGCCGGGTGCTCAGCTCGGAGACCGGTGCAAGGAAAACCCCTAAAATGATGAAGAACAGGAGCGTTGTGAATATCACGGCCACCACCCATCTGAGCCTTGCGGTATCCAGGTCCGCAACCCTGTCCAAAAGCTTTTCCTGTATTGCTTCGTTCTCGCTCTGTCGCATGGTGGGCCTCCTGGAACCATTAAGCAGTGGCAGATGGTCCAAATCCATAATAAACTTTTACTAGGCCGCCCCTCACTCCTCATCACAAGGCCGGCCCTCGTACTCCCCCCACATGATATTTCGGAGGATGAAAAGGATCGATCCGATGAGCGCGAGGAGGACAGATGCTGTTCCAATGGCGTACCATTTCAGGTAATGGTTTGGGATCCTGGGGGACCTGTCCGCGTTGTCTCCTATCCCGTCACCGTCCGTATCCTTCCACTCCTTGATGTTATAGGGGAATTCGTCCCCGTTGTCCCCGTGACCGTCGCCATCGCTGTCCAACCATTCCATCCGGTCCATCGGGAACATATCAGGTACAAGACCGGTGGTAGAATCCAGCCGGTCGTAACCGGAATTCCACATATCCGGATGTCCGTCGCCGTCCGAGTCCTTCGAGGCCGCTCGGTCGTTCGGGAATGCATCTGCCCTGTTCAAGATCCCGTCACCGTCGTTGTCCATCTCGTACCATTCACTCCGGTCAACGTATTCGCTTTCATGTACCTCTATTCTAAATGTAAGCATGTCCGTGGACCCATTCCCGTCCGATGCCCGGCATAGTATGGTCCTGTAGCCTTTGCTATAATAGATATGCTCGACGATGCGGCCTTCCCCCACGCTGCCATCACCGAAGTCCCAGTGATAGGTCAAAAGGTCCATTTCCGGGTCGGCCGCCGGGTCGACCTGAATGGTCACACGCTCTCCGACTGCGGGACCCAACAGGTTCACGCTTATCCCCCCGGTCCAAACCGGAGGCTCGTTCAGATCGATCAGCTCCATCATCAATGTCACGGTCGAGTTGGCCCCACCCGGGTCGGTGGCCATGAACATCAGGAATACCTGCATCGATCCGAGATACCGATCCCCGGTCTTCCAGATATTCTGATCGGTCAGGTCCATCCAGAAAAGTCCTGGATCCCGATCCAGACCCACATTGCCTCCGGGAACAAGGTCGGTATGGGGAAGCTGCTCCTTCAACGATGGCAGAGAGCCGTCGATGGGATCTTCAATATTTACCTCGACGAAGATGTCCCCGATGCTATCGGGGTCAAAGATATCGAGGCGGACCTCCAGCATCTCGTACTGGGTCCAGGAATACCTGGTATCGGCAGGGACCGTGATAACGGGTGGCCTGTTCATGTGATCGATCTCGAGAAAGACAAGAAGTTTGACCTCCTGAAAACCCAGGTCCTGTACCCGGAACACGAGCTTTTCATTTCCCGCGCTCCAGTCGGAATATGCGACCCGAAGCGATATCGCCCCGGTGACAACGTCAACGATAGGCCTCTCATCCCAGAGGTCTGACCCTTCGGGATCATACCTGAACGAGATATCATCGCCCTCCTGCAGTTGGTCTCCATCGGTGGCGTTTATGGTGAAGTTCAGGGTGTCTCCGTCGTACACCTTTTCCAGACCCTTCATATCGATCCCGTAGACTCCGCTTTCCAGGGCAGAAACCGGATGTTCCCTGTCCCCAACGATGATCGAAATGATCTCGGGAGGGTCGTTCACCGGTGATATCCGCAGTGCCGCTGTCCTGTTGCATATGGTGTTCTCCCCGACCGCTATCAGCTCGAAGGATGCCCATCCGTTCATTCCGGGGAGAGGCTCTATCAGGAGGGAGAACGATGAGGGCACCCCAACGATACTGAGTGTTGCGATCCAGGTTGAAAGGATGATGCTCCCGTTTTCCGATCCTTCCGGGGCGAGCAGGTAACCTGTTATGTTCTCATGGTCCGCTCTAAATGGCGAATTTGACCCGTCCAGCATAACGGTGACAGGTATCGAATCCTCCGTTACCGTAGGGATCCCTGACCACTCCGGGTCCGGCGAGATCGATCCCCCTTTTTTCGGAAGGTCCTCCCCGGAGGAGAATGCCGTCAATGTGATCAGGAAGAGTGCTGCAAGGAGCAGTGCGATGCCCGTGTTGACGGCCGGTCTCATTACCTCGCCCTGCTCGGATATCTTATTGGCCATTATAAAGTAACAATGGAACGATCCTTTTATGATCCGCAGTAAGGTGCATATGATGACATGGCGTGAAGTGATCATGTCATATCTATCCTCCGCAAATTTAAAATCGCAAGGACCGTTCAGGCATCAGGTGGCTTTCATGAGGAATGACCTCGGACCGGTTGTTACGATGACCCCCATTGCCATGACATTGATAGCACTGCTCCTGTTTTGCGGGGCCGCGGAAGGAGCCGCCGTCATGGTCGATGGGTCAATGATCACGTACTCCCCTCAAGAACCACAACATTCGGATACCTTCAACGTAACGGTCGAGCCCGTCCTCATCGATGCTGAACCGGTCGAGGACGGTGTCGTCCTGATGTGGTCCCTCTGCACCGAGGACGGATGTGGCATCGCCCAACCCGAGGTCATGACCGATAACGGCGATGGGACCTGGTCAGTGGCTATAGGGCCCTTCGACGTGAAGGACCCCGTCTCGGGAAAGGACTATCTGGATATCCTCTTCAGGGTGAAGGTCACCGCCGTCCCGACCGTCGGAGGCGACGAGATCATGAAGGAGAGCGATCCCCTGACCGTGTATTTCAAGGAAGGACCGTCCGTGGATGATGACGATGATGTCTCCGATGACGACTCCGACGACTCCCCATTCGGCTTGGAGTTCATCCTGATATGCATGCTCCTGACAGCTGGATATGCCGGCTACAAAAGGAAATACTAGGATGGAGGCGTGGTCTCCCAGCCCTTGCCAAGGTGATCGTCCAGATGCTCCACGAATTCCTTGTTTCCCAGCAGTTTGATCCCCCTGGCGGACCCTGGAACGAACACACCTTCACCGTTCGTTTCTCCGTCCTGCTCCATCCTATCCAGTATCGTATCCATGGCAAGCTTCGCGGTCCCATCCCCCTCGCTTGCGGCAAGGAGAATGGGCCTCACATCCCCCCAGTCCTCGAACACCTGTGGAACATCCAGGCCGTAGCAGTCAAGGGTGGCGGACAGCACTGCGCCGGATATCACTCCTTCTCTAGAAAGCATGGAGAAGGCGTTCATGGCGTAGAGACCGCCTTTCCCGACCCCCACGAATGATGAAAGCTTTCCCGCCTCAGTGTTGGGTTTACCCGTCTCGTCATCTCCGTGGACCCAGTCCAAAGCTCCCTGTACATCGTTCTTGATAAGAACGAGATCGGCATGGGTCATGGTGGTCCAATCGTATTTGATATCCTCCGATATCAGGCTCTTGAGAGACTCTCCGTGACCCCGCAGGTCGATGGCCAGAACATTATATCCCTCTGACTGGAGATGTGTGGCGTATCCCTTCCAGACGGTTCGATCCTCACCGATATCGTGTATGAGATAGACCGTTTCCGCACCGGTCTCCGAAGCCGCATACCAGGTCCCATTGATCACGACCTTGTCCGAAGCCGCATAGAATATGGTCCTACCCGGAGTGGCAGCCTCACTTTCATCATTGAGGATCGAATATACGAGCAAAACTGCAACAACGATCATGATGGCGACCGCCAGGACCAGCACGATGCCGATCGTTACGGGTTTCGAGACCTCCGAACGGCGCCTGCGGACATGCGTCTTCCTGGATCCCCTTTCTTCCTTCATCCTCTTGGCCGGGTCCAGACCGGGGTGGACCTTCCGGTAGTGTTTTTGGAGGTTCTTTTCACTGACCATCATCGAGCAGTCGGGGCACTTCAACTTCCCTGATCGGTCGCTCATCGGTATCGTTGAGAATATCACAGGTCATTGTTTTAATATTTTTTGAGGCAGGACCGTATCAAGAGCGAGAGCGTAAACCCAGCATCAACGACATCAATGCGGCTTCGGTATCCAGGGTCCCAAGTCCGGAAAGGACCGACGGTTCCAGTTCCGCGAGATATGAAAGAGCTGCGGGTAAACCTCGAGTGGCACTGTAATACTCCAATGCCAGTTCCCCGGGCATCCCCATCTCGACCGCCTTTCCCACGAAAACCTCCCGCCCCAAACCTCCAAGTGACATGACATCATTGCCAGTAACAACAAGTCTGCCTTCCAGTATCCCGAGCAGTGGAATGGACCTGAGGTCTTCCGGCCATTCATCATCTCGGGGGTCCCTGAGCTCCGCCCTTCCCCCGCCAATTAGGGTCGATGTGATATCGATCATCGGCGCCCCGACCATGACCATTATATCAAATTCCCCGGGGTCAATGAGGTATTCACGGTCACCGCCCCTCATCAGCCAGAGTGCCCTGAGCCCGGACCTCCCGCAGAGCATCTGGACGAGGGTTGTTTTTCCAGCCCCTTCATCCCCTGCAATGACACAGACCTCATTGCGTTCCATAAGCTCGAGCAGTTCGGCCAGCTCTGAGGGTCTTTCGATCAAGTGCGGCGGCAGGTCAGGGGGGATGATCTGTTTCCAGCCTTCGGGGATCCACAGGGTATCTGGGGTCTTTCTGTGGACCGAGGAGGATAGACCCAGTATCTCCTCCCATCCGATCCCCTTCCTGCCCAGTGCAAGGAAAAGAGAGATGGGAATGCGCTTCCTGGAGGAGGCCCCCAGCCTATCATTGATCCTTCTGAGCGCGTCCACACAGGAGCCCTTCTCCGATCTGCCATGGTCGTCGATCCACTCGATGACAAACTCGTTTGCCCGTTCTCTGAGAGCAAGTGCCGCTGTTATCCCTCTGGTTGTGAGGGAATACAGCTTTACCCTTCTGGCACGGCCCGGGGCGCGCCCCCTGGACTCCTCCACAAGACCATCAGCGAGAAGAGGTTTCAGAGCGCGGGGTACATGTGTTCTGCCTATTCCGCAGTTGGCGGCTATATCGTCCTGGTCCGCCTTACCGCCCGTCCTGTCCATCCGATCTCCCTTCATCAGGAGATGGAGCATGACACGATCGCTGGAGGTGAAGGTGGTGTTCATATCAACCCCCGTTCCGTCGATGCTCCAGTGCTGCCTGCACCAATCCGTAAAAGAGCGGGGCGGGTCTCCGGGGATGGGAGAGGAACTCCGGATGGAACTGGCATCCAATATGGAAACGGTTGCGGGGGAGCTCTCCAACTTCCATCTTGATCCCGTCCTCCGAGACAGCCGAGAACACCCATCCCTTTTCCCTGATCCGTTCTATCCATGCCGGGTTGATCTCGTAGCGGTGCCTGTGCCTTTCCGATATCTCGGTCTTTCCATAAAGGTCGAACGCAAGGGTCCCTTCGGAAACAAGTGCCTTCTGAGCCCCGAGCCTCATGGTCGCACCCTTCTGTGTTACCCTGAGCTGCTCGGGGAGGATGTCGACAACGGGATATCCGGTATCGGGATCGAACTCCGTGGAATTGGCCCCCTTGAGTCCCATCACGTTCCTTGCGAACTCCACCACTGCCAGTTGAAAACCGAGACATATGCCAAGGAATGGAATGTCGCTCTCGCGGGCGAACCGGATGGCCTCGATCTTCCCTTCCGTACCTCTTGCCCCGAAACCTCCCGGGACCAGGACCCCGTCGCAGCTGGATAGCTGGTCTTTCATGCCATCAAGGTCGCTAGACCATTCCTTCCCTTCTTCGGGAGCATCTATCCAGACGACATCGATGCTCGCTCCCAGCTCGGCTGATGAATGCTCGAAGGCCTTGTAGTGGGAGATATACGAGTCCTTGAGACCCGTATACTTGCCGACGAGGGCTATCCTGACGGTCTCCCTGCAGCTCCCGAGGCGCTCCACGAAATCGTCCCAGTTCTTCATCCTGGTGGGTCCTTTACGTATCCCCAGCCTTTCCCTTACCCTGTCGGTGATACCCTGGTTATGGAGCAGCTTCGGGACAGAGTATACCGTCCCCACATCGTGCGCCGAGAACACACCCGTCACGGGAACGTTGCAGAAGAGCGATATCTTACTCTTTGTCGAAACATCAAGCGGCTCCTCGCATCTTCCGACGATGAGATCGGGTTGTATCCCTATCGATCTCAGCTCCTTGACGCTGTGCTGCGTGGGTTTTGTCTTCTGCTCACCCACCACCCCCATAATGGGCACCAATGTGGTGTGGACGAACATGACGTTCTCCATGCCCTCATCCATCTGGAGCTGCCTTGCAGCCTCAAGGAAAGGCATGGATTCGATGTCCCCGACCGTTCCGCCAAGTTCCACCATGCACACCTGTGCACCTGACCCTGCGGACACTCTCTTTATGGTTTCCTTTATCTCGTTGACCACATGGGGGATTATCTGAACGGTCTTTCCGAGATAGTCGCCCCTTCGCTCCTTCTCGATAACCGAACGATAGATCTTTCCGGTGGTGATATTGTGGTCCGAGGAGAGATAGGTGTCAAGGAACCTCTCGTAGTTGCCAAGGTCGAGATCGACCTCTCCTCCATCATGGAGGACGAAGACCTCTCCATGTTCGTAGGGGTTCATGGTGCCGGCATCACAGTTGAGATAAGGATCTACCTTTATTGCGGTCACTTTGAGACCGGATTCTTTCAACAAGAGGCCAATGGAGGAGGCGGTAATTCCCTTTCCAAGGCCGGAAAGCACCCCGCCAGAGATAAAGATATACTTCATCACTACCACCTCGGAGAGTATGAGGAACTCATAAATAAAGGGTTATGAGAGCGCCATGAATTTATTTCGAATGCTGCCCCAGGTAACCATTGACCTCCCATTCGGTCTTTCCTTCGGCCCCATCCTTCACCCAGAACGGCAGCATCACCCTCCTTGAGCTGATGAGCCTCAAAGAGTCGGGATCGAAACTGTAATTGATCTCCCGGTATATGGCCGACATCAGTGTCTCCCTGACCTTTCGGTCCTTCGCCATCTGTTCGTTTCCGATCTTCATCTTCAGGGATGCCATTGCAGAATTATGGTCGTCACGGAGTTTCTTCAGGGTATCTGGACCATCGGATCCGTCCCATCTCTCCTTGATCTCGGCCACCTCATCATATAATGAGCCTGGTATATCGAAGACCTCGGATCTCAAGCAGTCATAAAGATATGTACCGTCCTGCTCGACAGGAGCGGTACCATCTTCCGGGACCATCATGTATGAGGCTTCCAGAAGCAGGAAAGGGCGGTTCTCCCTTCTCAGCTGGACGCTTTCTACCTCACCTGCGAGTGAAAGGGCATCCCTCTCCGTGTACTTGAGAGGGGCGAGTGTGGATCCGCTCCAGGGGTTATCTGTCCTTGCCGGGACCTCCATGGAAGGTCTTTTCACCGCGCTTTCCTGCGGTTCCGGGTGAACAACTTGCCCGGAAACGAGCCTATCGGCATCCCTTACAGATCCTAGCAGGACCTCATCATGGACCATCCCCGGAAGATCGGGCAACGGCATCCCTTCTTCATTTTCTGGAGCCGAAGGCTCGATCAAAGGTTCCGATCCGCTCCCCTCATCTCTTGAAGGTTCCTCCGGTTCGGGAGCTGCCTCGCCTTTTCTATGACCAGCCGCGATAGGCGAGATCTTACCCTTCATTTCCCCGCCGACCATCTCGACCTCCCTCACCTTGAAACCCCCCATCTCCCTCGGGCCCACCTCACGATGGGGCGAAACATCATCGACACCTTCGTTGCCGCGGGTCCCGATCAGTTCCGATACCTGGTCTCTCCCTCTCTCGGCCTCCATCATCCCCCATTCAGAAAGGACCAGATCGCCGATGGCTGTGGAAATATCGACCCGGTCCCAGGTCTCGACCCCCTCGTTCTCGAAAAGGTCCCTGACGGAACTCCGGAGCTTCAAAGGAGATATGAACAACATGGAGGCCGCCGAATCATTCTCACCCATTGAAAGGAACATCACGGCCTCACCCTCCGTGAGCTCTCCGCAGGAGATCGAATGACCCACTGCCACCCTGGAACCATCCTTCTCGATGAGCATATAGCGGTTCTCTTCAGAGGACCTCAGCACATTGTAGCCCCTGGCCTTGAAAATACCCTCAAGGGTAGGAATGATATCCAAGCACGACACCCCTTGGACATGGAATGTGTGAAAATGTATTAAACATGTCGAAGGATGGTCAATCGTCCAGGGTCGAAAGGACATCGATCATGTCCTTCTCTACATTTTCCCTCCTGGAGGAGGAACCCCCAAGAAGAGGGGGGGCGGTCTTCCTTGATGTTATTCCATTTCTGACCTCGGGGTCCTCCAGCTCCAGATCGAAATCGTCATCTGTCCTCTCCAGGTCGAGAACGGATGGGGGCCTCAAGGCCAGACGACCGTCGGGTCCTGCCAAGGGTGCTTTTTTATCCTCTTTTTCGGACCCACTCCCGTCTT
Organism: Thermoplasmatota archaeon; assembly: GCA_016929175.1. Classification (GTDB taxonomy): domain Archaea; phylum Thermoplasmatota; class Penumbrarchaeia; order Penumbrarchaeales; family Penumbrarchaeaceae; genus JAFGLL01. Next base: position 19,947 of record JAFGJI010000159.1, read on the forward strand.
CGAGCTTCTTCTTATCCCTGAGCTCATGTCGGAGTTTCCGGCGCTCCTCCCTTCTTGCCTTCGCTCTGGCCCGCCTCTCCGGGTTGGATATTATCCGGTATAGTGCTATGAAACCGGGCTCCCTCGTCCTCCTTCTCCTCAACGTGAAAGGCCAGATCCCGAAGTTGAACAGGACTATCCACAACACTATATAGATCAAAAAGGTCCACGTCCATGGAACGTAAAGGAAATCGAATCCGGTGACCTGTACGTACACACCCGACTCGTACTCGACGGGAACCTCAAGGTCCCCATCCTTAACCCTGTAGGTGGAATAGTAGGAGACCGCAAGAATGGAGAAATCATACATCTCCATGTGATATTTTGGCTCCAGCTTCCTGGGCGATGTGATCTTTATCCTGGTGAACGCTTCGGAATCGGGGCCTATGTCAAGAACGGTCCTTTCGAACTCGAATATCCATCCGGACTTCGCAAAGGCAATTGCACCTGGCATGGAAAGCTCCACCCGCTCGAGCCCGTTGCCTGTGCTCCTTACGATGCACTTCACCCAACCCGAAGCCCCGGGTGAAAGGTCCAGCATGACCGGGTCGAAGGTCATGTAAAGGTAATGGTATGGCCTTACGTTCACGTAAAGTGGATAGGGCGGGATATCACCCGATGCGAATGGGGCCATCTCGTTGTACTGGAAATTCGCCTGCCAGGTGCCGAAGACCGTGACGTTCACCAGGGGATTCACACCCGTTGAATACTTGGTCATCGGGGTTACCTGGATGTTCACCTTGATCGGGTAATGGGAGAGCTTTGCCTGCGGCTGTATGTCTATCAGCGTTGGAAAAACGGTGCCGGTCACCTCAGGATTGTCCGAGCTGAACCTCAGATCGATCATTATCCTCGTGCGAAGGAACTTCGCGGACCGATAAAATTCCAACGTCCCGTCAATGGTGACCTGGCCAGTCTCCTCGGGGCCGGTCTTTATCTCGATGAGGTTGCCAACCCTGAATTCCTGTTCGGAGTCAAAATAGAACTGGGCGGAGATCGGCAGGACGGCATCCGCGTCCTCGGTAACCTCATCCACCAGGGATACGGCCGAGATAACGGTCACAAGCAGTATCGATATCAGAAAGGCAGCCCTGCCCGGTTTCCATCTTCCCTCTTCCATCGACCGCACCTTATCTATCCTGAGGCGTTTCGATCTCGTCCACTATTTCCTCGCCCGAGTAAATGGCATCTACCGAATGGACAGAACCCGCCATTTCCTCGATGGCCTTCCTTATCGCATAATAGTTCAGGTTGAACCCCTCTATGATGACCTTTATGTTCTCGGTCTCCTGATCGACCTCGTTCAGGAATATCGAAACACCGGTCACATGTCTGATCTCCGAAAGCTTTTCCGAATATTCGACTATATCCGGTTTGTGGGGTTTCAGCACGTCAAGGACGATCTTTCGCAGGTTGGACAACGCTTTTAGCCTCCCTATCCGAAACTTATTTTAGTATAGCTTCCGTATTGGGAATCGTTATATAAAATGGTTGGGTGAGCACCGTCCAAACGTGATTGCTGGACCATGGGTGGGCAAGTCATGGAGAAAGAGCCTTCTTTCATCAGGGGAGTCCTTCTGACACTCGTCCTGTATCTTCTGGCACTTCCGGTGGGGGTCATCCCACTGGTAGGCCCTCTTCTGGCTATCACCCTTATACCATACATCGCAGCGGCATCGGGAGCCCGCCTGGTACATCCAAGGGAAAGGGTGCCTCTTGCCCTCACCTGTGCTCTCATATGGAGCGGCCTGGTCACATTCGTAATGCTGGTCGTTATGAAAGAGATCGCCTCCGGATATTCCCCCATGGGCTTCAGGATCGACTCCATCGCATGGTTCGTGATCATAACCTTCTGGGTCATGAACACTTTGTTTACCATCCTGGGAGCTCTGCATCCGTGGCGCGACCCCTTCAAAGGACCCTATAAATGACCTCATCATGACAGAAACGGGAGATCGGATCTCATGTCCTCGTTTTAAAACGATCATTGTCCCGGGTCCTGCCACTGCGAGGCTGCTGCCGTGTTCCGAGGCTGCGCATACTGCGGAGCCTGATCATCGGACAGGGGCACTCCTTGTGGGGGTGGTTCATACTGCGGGGGAACGTATTGCTGAGGGGCGGGGCCTCCCGAGATCCCGGCCTCCTGTGCAGTGGAGCCCGCCCCAAAAGGTACGTTCTGGTTCCCGGGGGGAATTTCGGTTCGACCTTCCTCCCATACGGGGCCTGTCTGGACCTGTTCCATGGGCAGGCCCGTCGGCGGGGTGGCGGGCTCTGCCTCGATCGGAGCCGTGTAGGATGTCCACTGGCTCTGCTTCTGCCGGGCTTCCATCTGTTTCCTGGCGGCCTCCCTGAGCATGAGCTGCTGCCGCCTGAACTCCTTGTCCTCCTCCATCAACCTCTCCATGGAGCGGTCGGCCTTGCCGATGATCCCGATGACCGAGATCGTTACACCGATCAACAGCATCAGAACTCCGGGAAGAAGGAATATCCACCCGCTCAATATCCATCCGGTCCCTCCCCAAGGAGCCTTACCCTGGTTAACAGCTCTAAGCTCTTCAAGCTTGTTGGGTTCACTTCTGACCTTGATGAGGATGGTGTCACCGACCTCTCCGATCTTCTCATTGGAATAGAACCATACATCCGGTTCCTTCTCAATATCCTCTTCAGACCTGTGATCCTTGCCGTCCCCTTCCATTTCGTAGGCGTAATACCCCTCGTAATAGCCGTAACTCTTGGATTCGGCATCCAGACCATCCTTCACGATCATGGTGATCTCACCGAAGATATATTCCTCACCCCCCGGGACCTCGTAGTGTATCGAACCCGACATCATCGTGGGCTTCACATCGCTCGGAGAGAATACGAATATCATGAATATCAAAAAGAGCGCGATGGCCAGGAACAATCCTATCACGGCAACGATGCCCCCGCCACCTATCATGACGGGATTCCTTATCCGTTCGACCTTCATGTTGGAGAGCTTTTCCTGGATGTCCTCTTCCTTGACCTGGGGTATCTCTTCACCGGGTATGAAAACCAACGGGGCACCGCAGAAAGAGCATTTCTGGACGTCTCCGTAATTGTTTTTTCCACACTTGGGACATCTGTTTGTCAAGCCCACACCCCTAACCGAATGTTGCTTTACCCTAAAATATATTGTTATGTGGCGACGGCAGAATTTCCACGAAACCACATTTCCCGAATTTCAATGGACCGGGATGAACAGGGGAGCGAGGGACGGGGATGCCAGATGAAGATGTTCAGGTGACGGGAGGACCAGGTCGATCTGGTCTATTTTATGGATTCGAGTATCGAGGTGGCATTCCAGATGAGGGTCCTTGCATGAAGAGGGATGTTCGGGTCGTTGGAGAGCTCCTCGAGGATCGATACCACGCTTGCACACCTCAGATCAAGTGCCTCATGCTGTCCGAAAAGCCTCTCCTTGGAATCCTTTGCCCCCTTTCGAATGTTCCGTGGGACTGACGTATCCTCAGCCAACATATCGAGGAGGGTGGATACCTGTTCCAGCTTTTTATCGACCGTATTTATCATATCAAAGCCTCCAACCCGCGTGGTTCGGGGTGTCATTACTGTCCTGTATAAATAGGTTTCTTAAAAAGAATTGAAGGGGGGAAAAGGAAAGATATGCACCTTTCCCCCCTGCAACTTCCGGGTCCTATTTCTTCTTCTCGGGTATTACAAGTGTGACGCCGCATTCCTTGCAGGTGACCTCAGAAGGCCGCTTATCGATCGTGACCACCTGCTGGGTCAGGCATTTGGGGCACTGCACCTTGACGTTCTCCTTCTTTGCACCCCTTGTATCCGGTGCCGGGGGCGGAACAGGTGCAAGCTTGCCCGGGGCTGCCGGAAGTCCTGCAGCTGCCTGCGGGGCCATTGGAGCCCCTGCAGTTTCCTTTATTACCTTTCTTGGACCTCCCGGACCTGTCCCTTCCGCCTTCAGCCTGGTAATTATCTCCTCGAGTTCCCTGATCTCCCTGTTCTTGTTCATGGCCAGGAATATGACCACGATTATCACGATCAGGATGATCACTATGAGTATAACAACAACCCAGATGTTCCCGACATAGGCCGAGAAGGAGAATACAGGTATGCTCTTCTTTCTGTCCACCTCGTTGTTGTCGGTATCCTGCTCTATGATCAGGTCACCCTCATTGACCTTGGCAACGAGCTTGTGGTCGCCGGAAGTGGGTTTCCAATCGAAGGTGAAGTTGGCCTTGCCGTTGCTCGGAACGTTCTTCTTGTCGGTCCTGTAGGCCGTCTTGCCGTCGTAGAGTACAACCTCCACATCCTTTGCGTCGGCTGTGCCTATGTTGTAGACGGTGACGGTGACCTCATTGACCTTTCCGCCTACCGGTTTCGAGGGGAGGACTATCGAGTCATCCCTCAGGACAAGTTCCGGGACCTCGGCGTTTATGTACAGTGTGAAGATCTCCCTTTCCTTCTTGCCCTGGGTGGAGCCATCGTCCGGAATGACCTCGAACTTCAGGGACTGCGATCCGAATACGAAACCATCGGTAGGATAGAAGCTTATGGTGATGGTGATCGTCTTCTCGTCACCCATGGGAACGGCCACATGGGTCTGTGATACGGTGATCTCCCATCCGGTGGATGCCGAAGGTTTCTTGATATAGAAGGTGTCGTCCTTGTTGCCGTTGTTCTGGATGATCACTTCGATCTCAAGATCATCCACATCGTTAACGTCCCACCTTTTATAGTTGCCGAGCTCCCCGCCGTTCTTTATTTCAAGGATCTCCACATCGAACTTCTGTTCGACGTCGACCTCGAAATCGAGAACCTCCGGAGCGGCATCGCGATCACCTTTGGATTCCACCTCGACGGTGAGATCGTATGTGCCGGCCTCCACTTCCTCAGGGTCGCCGACATCCTGAAGGTCAGGTACCGTGACGTTCAGCCATACCCACATCTCGTCGTCGGCTCCCTTCGGCCCCAGTGATATCTGGTTATACTGAAGTTCTGCCCAGTCGCTCTTCGTGCCCTTGACGGAGAGGTAGAATGTGTCCTTGATATTGGCCTCGTTGCGTACCTTGAACCTGAATGACACTGTGTCTCCGGGTTTGACCTCATCCATGTCATCCTCGGTCGTCAGAACATGGTCGTAGTACTCCTCAACACTGACCGTAAGGGTGATCGTTGCCGTGGCCTTGTTCTGCTCCGCTACCGAGGTTGCATCCCTCTTGATGTTTATCTGGAAGTCGTATGTCCCGGCGAGAGCGTCCTCGGCGTCATCAGGGATCCTGACGGTAAGGGTGAAGGTCTTCTTCTCGTTCACCTCTCCCTTTGCATCGAGAGATAGCTTCGTGTTGGACAGGGTCGCCCAACCATCGGTCTCGAGCTCCCTTACCTCGATACGGAAGGTGTCGATATCGTTGCCAAGATTGGAGAGTGTAAGCTCGAACACAACATCGTCTCCGACCCCGCCCTTGATCTCCTCCTTGCTCGTGTCTATGCCGACCCCGAAGGTCTGCTTGACATCGATGGTGAATTCCTTCCATGCGGTCACGTAATCCTCTGCGACCTTGAACTGACCGTCTTCACCTGCTGAGATGGCCCTTGCGCGGAAGCTGTACTTGCCTGTCAGGGTGTCCGCCTTGATGTTGAGTTCCACCCGAACGGTCTGTTCGTCGTCCGCTCCAACATCGTTCATGTATTTCGAATAGATGAACTCGAAATCATCGGAAAGGGATTCCTCGATCTCCAGCTGGAAGTCGTCGAACCCCGTTCCGGTGTTCTTCACATCGATATCAAAATATGCCTTGAGATTGGACGGGTCGTTCGGGTCCTCCTGCGTTCTCGCAAGGTCCTCCCCTATCAGGTCCACACCATAGGCCTGCTTCACCTTTGTCGTCAGCTTCAGGGGCTCGGAGTACCTGTTCTCCTCGGCCGTATCACCCTCCGAGTAAGCCCAGATGTATGTGAGATATTCCATCGGAGCATAATTCGAAGAGGGCACCCTGAAGGTGACCGTGATGGTCTCCGACTGGCCCTTTGCGATCGTGCTGGTGACCTTCTTGCTGAGTATCACCCAGTCCGGCTTATCTGAAAACTGACCGGAAGCTACCATCGCGTCCCATGCAGCCTGGTCAACTGCTACAGGCTTGAGCATGCTTGACCTCAACACCTGAATGTTGAATGAGTCTGAAGCCTCACCCTTGTTCCTGACCTGCACTTCGTAGGTAATCTCTGTCTCGCGCTGGTCCACATCCGGGACCATCTCCTTGGAATCCTCGCTGGTCACCAGCTCGACGTCCCTGTTGGGGAGGACCACGACCTTAAGTGCGATCGTGTCGGCCACCGCCGTGTCCCCTTTCGAGGTTGCCTTCAGGGTGAACGTGACCTCTCCTGCCGAAGCCGTCTCATCGACCGCTATGGTAACCCATATGTTCTTGGCCGCGTCCACGGCCACATCATCGATAGAGGTCAACGGGTTCTCGGGTGTGCTCCCCTCGAAGCCGAATTCAATCCAGTCCGATTTGGTGGATGTCACGGTCAGATCGAAACCATCGAGGGAGTTGCCCAGGTTCTTGAGCTTGACGGTATAGGTGACCGTATCACCCGGTTCAGCATCCTTTGAGGTGGTTCCGGAGGGTATTGTGAGCTCCGGCTCGAAATCCTCATTAACATCGACCTCGAAAGAGGCGATCGCGAATGCCGATTTGCCGTACACGCTCGCGTTGAATGTGAACGTGACCTTTCCCGCCAGAGCATCGCTCTTCACATCGATCGTTGCCAGAACATCGATCGCCGAGTTGGGCGCTAGATCGGATACCGTCGACGGGGATATGGATACCCAGTTCTTGTTCACACTGCTCTGCAGGTTCACATTGATGGTGGCTGGCTCGTTCCCCTTGTTCGTGATGTTCAGCTTGATATTCTGTATCCTGGTGCCAGGGTCCGCACTCTTCGAACCCTCGGGGATCACGAACTGGACCTTGTAGACGGGCATTACCTTGACCTTGAAGGTCAGGGTGGCAACAACGACATCATCGGTATCCTGGGACGTTTCCCCTTCCGAGATCGCCTCGAACGTGAGGTCGTATGTTCCTGTCTCGATTATCTTGTCATCTATCGAAGGTATCGAGACATTGAGATAGATGCTTGCCCTCTGGTTCGAATTGAGGATCAGCAGCGATGGTGTTATTACCACGTTCTCGAACTGCTTGGATACCTCGTCCTCTTTCAGCTCGATGCTGAAGGAATCTGTCACTCTGGTTCCCCGGTTGACAAGGCTCATCAGGAAGTGAGCTGTCTCTCCGGGGAGCGCCTGCTCGAACACATCGCTGGAAGCAAGGTCACCCGCGTAAGCATCGGCGAATATAGCGGTGAAATACCTGCTGTCCATAACGGTATCGTCCTCGGAGTGGGTCGCCGTGACCTTCGCCCAGACGGAGCCCCAATCGGTATTGGCATCGATCGATATGTTCGCCGTCAGGATGAACGCCTGCTGCTCGAGCGGTTCCAGGACATTCGTGGTCAGGGAGCTGATCTTCCAGCTTGCGAACCTTCCGTAGTCAGGATATTCGACAGAGAGAGAATAGTAATCGCTCGTGGTTCCCCTGTTCTGGACGATGACCTGGAACGAGACGCTGGACCCGAGGCCTATCCGGCTGTTGTTAAGGCCGGCCAGCACCCGGACCCGGTGTACCGGGTCAAGGACCAGGTTCAATGTTATTGTCTTTACCTTGTCATCGTTGGTTATGGACATGGTCCCGTTATCCGATCTTGCCTCCACGACGAACTGATAGGTTCCAGCCTCTATCCCCGAGCTGATCTTGGGCATGTCAACCACAAGCTGTGCAACCTTGGAGGAATCGCTGGCTATCTCTATCTTGCTCTTGGTATTCTCCGTGAAATATATGGAATAGAGGCCCTCGAAACCCGATGGAGCGGTTATAACGCTGACCGAGATCGAGCTGTCCGTCCCGGAGCCCCTGTTGTAGACATCCAGATTGAAACTGACCACGCGCGGAGAACCTGTATCGTTCGAGAACTGCCCCCTCAGGCTTTCCCTGTTCGCTGATATGTCCACGGCATATATCTGAGGTATCCTCACCGATAGCCAGATCGTCTTGAAGACATTACTGTTCTGAGAGCTCGCGTTGACCTCGAACCTGTAGGTCCCCTCATTTGCCGTGGAAGGTGCGCTCACGGTGATGTTGAAGAGATATACCTCATCTGCGTCCAAAAGTGGTGTTGTGGCGGCGGATATAAGCGGACTCCAGTTGGTCTGGATCTCCTGGGTTTCCCCCATAACTGCCAGATTGAAGGAATCCCTTCCGTTGCCCTTGTTCTGGAGCCTTACAAGGAGGTTATAAGTGGATCCCGGCTGCGCCCGCGGTATAATCGCGCCGTTGGGAGCATCCAGGAATGCTCCGTATTTCTTGTTGATCTTGACCTGGAAAGAGGATGTCGCGTAAGGTCCGTGAGTGGAACTGACATTGACCTTGAAATTGTAGGTCTGGGCAAGCACCACATCCGGATCGGGGGTAACGGTCACCGCGACCAGCTGCCATCCGTCCCTGGGCAGTGTGATGGATGAAGGTTCGATCGATGTATCCTGGAAACCGTCCGGCACAGTTACCTTGAAATCGAAATTGTCCTGATCATTGCCGGTATTGGTGACGTTGAAGTTGAAGACCACGCTTCCGTCCGCATCGACCGATTGGAGAGATCCGCCGGTGTTCAGGACCCTTACGTCATAGAAAGGCAGGACCGTACATGAGACCTTAACCGACCTTTTTATCAGCGGACTGCCCACGGAGGACGCGTTGATGTAGAACTCCCCTTTGGAGTTCACTGCCGGCCGGAGGGACTTTGACGGGGGGTAAACGAAGAAGGTCACTGTTGCGTTCTTGTCAGCCGCCACCTTGGAGGTCGTTGTGGTGGAAA
>JAFGJI010000160.1 GCA_016929175.1 Thermoplasmatota archaeon
AGGACAGAGAGGGGAACATCGTCGAGTCGCAGGAGGTCTCATTCACGGTCAGCGAGAAGGAGGACCCGTTCCAGCCGGATGATGATGACGAAATAGATGATGACGATGAAGTTAACCAGGATTCCCCCTCCCCGTTCCTGTTACTGCTCCCCCTGGCCGCTCTGGCTGTCCTTGCTGTATCTATCAGAAAGAGGGATTGATGGCATGTTACAGTTATTATAAAATGTTCATTTTAAAGATGCCAGGCCAGACGAACGTTCCCGTGCATTGACTTATTTGCTGACATATTTAGGAACAACACTATTAAAACTTGAGGGCAAGGGTATCTTCAGGAAATACCACGGCAACGGGAGTAGATAAGGATGCATACAGGGAAAACAAAAGGACAGTTCCTCAAACTCTTTTCTTTGGCCGTGCTCATAGCACTGATAGCTTCATCGTTCATCGGTGTCATCGGAACATCCGATGGATCGGAGCCCGGACCCGAAGATGGCCCAAAGAACCAAAAAGACCTTGACTTCAGCGGACTGGAGGCTCTTGGATACAGACCGCAGCTTCCCCACAAAGGATCGCCTTTCATTCAGACCCCCGAACCCATGCCCGAAGGAGCGGTTTATCCTCCCGCCCCACCAACTGCATCGACCGCATCCTCCGCTCCGACAAGGGCAACATGGGACGAATATTATTCTGATGATATCCTGACGGTATATGTTGACGTATCCGCGAGCGGAGGAGGGGCACTCACCTCCAACGAACAGCAGCTTCTGGACCGCTACATATCCGATTTCGTGAACTACTCATACCCCTGGGTGAAGGATTGGTTCGATCCGCTTGACAGGATAAGCCAGGCCACTTTCTACGTGCATCAGATAGACGGGTCCAGCGGGGTTGGGGGTTACTACTCCCCGGGGACGGACGAGTTCCACGTGGACAGGGCGGACCTGAGCTGGGCCGGCGTGATCACCGCCCATGAGTTCCAGCATTACGTCCACAGGCAGTATGACCCTTACGAGAACCTCTGGATCGACGAGGGGTGCGCTGACTACGCTGCATACCTTGTTTACGGGATATCATCTGCCACTGCGGGACATGTCTACGCTTATCTTCAGTACAGGCCTTATTACGGACTGGTGGTCACGGACCAGACGTTCTATCAGGACGGCACCACGGCCTATTACGGAGTGGCGTTCATGTATCAGATATACATGAGCCATCAGTATGGCGGTAAGAATTACACCAGAGCTCTGGTCCGGACCACGAACAGGGGGACGGCTGGTGTCAGCCATGCCCTTTCCGTGGTCGGTTCTCCTGACGACTTCATGGACTCGTTCCGGAAATGGACCGTTGCAACGCGGTTGAACTCTCAGGAAGTTGGCGATGGTGAGTACGTCTACCCAACCCAGAGCTACGATTACGGAACATTGAGGAGCCCGATAACGAAGTCCCATTCGGGTATTCCCATCGGCGTCCCGGAAAGAGAGGACAGGGACATAAACGGCTATTCCATAACCACTTTGAGGTTCAGCTCGCCGCCGGGCGGGACCGATTCATTCAGGCTGAAGATGACCTTCAGCTCCGGGACGCCCGTGGTGGCGTTCTACCCCGAGACCTCCACCAACAAGGACGTGACCTACCTTGACTTCGGCGGCTCGAGATCGATCACCTACGACATCCAGGGGTGGGGGCAGCAGTACAGTTCGTTCCAGCTCATCTTATCATCGACGGGCCTCTCCAACGTCGCCTACGAACTGGATGTGCTCGATCTGGAGGCTCCCGCAACAACGATGCTGGCAACTCCCAGGTCCCCTGACGGAGTGGATGGTTGGTATATCACCCTTCCGAAGGTGGCCCTGACAACGGAAACAGGTTCATTCATCAAGTATCTGATAGACTCTGGCGCCGAGACAGATTACACGGAACCTTTTCTGATGCCCGAGGGCATACACACACTTGCATACTGGTCTTACGACAGGCACCACAATACAGAGGAGAAGCAGATCGTGGAGTTCAAGGTGGATACACAGGTTCCCGTTTCCGCCATAGATATCCAACCCAACCTCCCGGAGGATAACTGGTACACCTCCCCGCCATTGATAACCCTGACGACATCACATCCCGAAAGCTTCGTTTACTACAAATGGGGGAACGGTGATTATCAGAAGTACGAAGGGGCATTCCTTGCGCTCGAGGGCGAGAACGTCCTCTACTGGAGGGCGGTCGACCAGGCGGGGAACCAGGAGAACGCAAGGTCAAGGTCGTTCAAGGTGGATTCGATAGCACCTACCCTTGATCACGCAATATACCCCCCGGAGCCCAACGGGGAGAACGGATGGTACACCACCAACCCCCAGGTGACGATCACCTCCCAGGATGCCGAGATCATCTATTATGCCATCGGGAACGGCGATCTGGAGACATATCTGTCACCCATCACCATTCCCGACGGCGAGAACACCCTGCGGATCACATGCTATGACAAGGCCGGGAACGACGCGGAGGAGATCAGGATCAGGTTCATGGTAGACACCGTGCCACCCGACATGACAGCATGGTTCGATGGTTTCGAATACAGCGACGAGAACTCCTCCGAATGGCTCAACATACCTCCGATACTGAACGTGGAGGGCAGTGAGGCGTCGATGGAGATCAACTATACGCTCAACAACGGCCAGGCCGTCAATTATGAATTCCCCTTCGAGGTTCCCGAAGGAGAGAACGAGATCCGGGTCCGGGGAAAGGACAGGGCGGGCAACCTTGCCGAGATGCTGTTCTTCCTGGTCAAGGTGGATAAAAGGGTGCCGTTCGTAGAGCACGGGTTCACGGATGAGACAATGAACGGCTGGTTCCGCGGCTCCAGGGCCTCGATAATCCTGGAGCCCGTGGGAGAGGATGATCGGTCCTCGGTGATCAAGATATACTACCGGTGGGGAACTGATACACCGGGTCTCTACAAGGACCCGGTGGAGATGCCCGAAGGCATCAGCACGTTTATCTACTGGGCAGAGGACCTTGCAGGGAACGAGATGGAGCCGAGGTCCGTGCAGGTCAAGAAGGACTCCACAATGCCCCTGGTATACCTGGACATCGACGGTCTGAAGGATGGGAAGATAGGTATAGGCGAGGACCTTAGGGTCGACCTGACAGGCTCCACCGATGCAGGCGGGATCCAGGCTTTCAGCGTGGATTACTACGGGTCCGGTGTTCCCGATTGGACGCCGAACGGGGTGTTCGAGGCAAATTTCACGGAGAAGGGCACCTACGAGGTGGTGGCTTATGTCAAGGATTCGGCGGGCAATGTGGTGAGCGACTCGTTCACGGTCGTCGTGAAGGACATTCAAAATTCCCCTGTCAACGCCACCGAGGATGGTACCGATACCGGTCTTCTACTCATGATCATCGCGATCGGTGCGTCTGTGATAATCCTTCTTTTGGTCATCGGCATCGTACTTGTGGTGATAAGGAGAAAGCAGGAGGATCAGAGGATCCCCCGGACCTCCGGTCCGGTCGATCCTGGTAAGGAACCGCCGAGACAGCCGCATCCCGGACACGGACCCACAGAGCCACGCAAACCTCCAGAACCTCCGGTTCCCCCCGGGCATTGAGGCCGCACCCGATGTCATCGAGGGTATTCCCTTCGACGACCAACGGTCGTTTGCATTTTATATATACCTTTACCCTGCAGCCAGGCTTCTCCCGACAAAGATTTAAATAACTAGAACCTGATTAAACACGGCTTAATTCCTACAGAGGTTTAGGTACAGGTTTA
>JAFGJI010000161.1 GCA_016929175.1 Thermoplasmatota archaeon
CTTCTGTAGGTTTCGATATCCGTGATCATGCCTGACCCTATCAGTTCGTAGTTCGCAGCCAGAGCGTAATGTTGGGACCCCATGGGAATGTTGTAGGCCTTGATCTCGACCTTCCACCAGCCTTTTTGGGGGGATGCTATCTGGATCCCCTCCACCGGATTGGTCCTGTCCGTCGTGTCATTGAAGGGGAAAAACAGATCATTTCCGTGAACGATCGTGCCGTTCGGTGCCGTGATCACCAGGTCCAGATCATTGACCAGTGTGCTCGCGGCATATGCAGCGGCGGGATAATCCGACCAGGCAAGGGTGAGCCTGAGATCATCAGTGCTGTTGACATTGACATATCTCGTGACCACATCATTTGTCTGGACACCGGTCTTGTCGTCGATGTAGGAAACCGAGGTGCCTTCCCTGGGAACGAGCGAGTTTGGTATGTCTATCCTCCCCCAGCCCTGTGCATTGTCGGGTCTCGCGGTGACCTCCTGGGTCGTGGCGTTGTCAGAACCGTACTGCCCGGGGGTCATGTCGAGAGCCCCGTTTATAAGGGTCGCCTTCAGCAGTGCTCCGGAAGGGGAAGCGTGGCCCAGATCCTCCTCGTAATATTCCCTCAGAAGTACCACGGTCCCCGCGGTTATCGGTGTGGACATGGAGGTTCCCCCCATGAAGATGTAGTTGGAGTTGTGAGCATAGGCGCCCCATCCAGTGGATGTCGTTCTGGTGGACCTTACTGATAATATGTTGGTACCCGGGGCCACAACATCGGGCTTGATCCTGCCATCGTCAGTGGGTCCGCGGGAGGAGAATGCCGCTATCCCCGCAGGGTCGTTCGAGACCTTGTCTGTCCTAATGGGGTCCTTCGAATACTTCCATAGCCAGCTTCCGGTGCCCCAGGGGATCTGATAACCTCCGTCCATCCTGTAGTTCTCTCCGGCTCCGACCGTGATGCAATTCTTTGCGGTTGCTGGAGAGCCGATGGAATCGTCGTCGATCTTTCCATCCGGATTGTAGGTGCCGTAGGGTTTGTAATAGTCGATCCCGCTGTTGCCTGCCGAGAAGAGAATGATCATTTCCGGGTGGTGATAGAGGAACCAGTCAACGTCCTTCGAGCTGGTTGTGTAGGCACCTGCGTAGGAAGCCCCCCAGGAATTGGTATGGATCCTGGCACCGAAATCGTAGGCATCCTGGAAGAGCAAGCTCAGGTTGGATGGGAGCTCCAGCCTGTTCCCGGCGGTCTGGTTTGCTATGGCCTGGAAGAATATCTGAGCTTCCGGTGCCATTCCTTTGATGCTTCCGTTGGAGTTCGAGCCGTTCCCTGCAACGGAGCCGGCCACATGGGTGCCGTGGGAATGGGTGTCGTTGGAATTCGGTCCAGCCCATGTAGAGGTCGTTACCCGGTTGTCCATGTCGGCGATCATGTCGCCATTCATCGAATGATTGTCCATCCCGGTATCTATTCCCGTATCCGCGATGGCAACTTTCTGTCCCGAACCGTCCAGACCCAGTGTGTCCCAGACCTCCTGGACACCGATGATGTCCCTGGATACGTTGTTGTGCAGCTGCATCCTCAACCGGGGTTCGACCCACTGGACAGACGGTATCGAGACAAGGTCATCCAGCGAGCTGATCGGCAGGTCCATCACATAGCGGGTTGGCGATCCCTCCTCAACCCCCGGGGATATCTGCGCGAGTTCCTCGAATATGAGCGGGTCAGGGTAGAAAAGCTCCACCACAAGCTGGTCCGAACCCGCGATCTCGACGGACCCGGGGTCGCCCTCGAGCAGGTCATGGACCAAGGGTGAGGTCTTGAGACCGGAGGGGAAAGCGGAAACACCTGTGACACCTTCTAAGGACATGAGGTCCAGGTGCCCGAGTTCCCGGGACCTGACAACATAGCACATGTCAGGAAGGTATTCCAGGATGTCGATCCCTCTCCTTGCCATGTCATCTTTCCATTCCCGGAGTATCGGCCCTTTGAACTGAATGATATAGATGTCGGAGCTGTGGTCTGCAGGAGAGGCAGGTACCTCCTCCATAAGTTCCCCGATCATGAGGTCGCCCCACTGGGTCCTTACCATGAACACACCGGAAGGGTGCCGGGGTGTATCATCGGTCCGACCTTCGGTCATGACCGCAGGTGAGAGGAAGGTCGCCATCGTCAGCATCATGACCATGGACACTGCGAGGGTGCTGTTCATGTTGACGGACATGTGTTCACCTTTTTTATTTGTGCTCACCATGGCAGTGAAGCATCACGATATCACTCCAGGTGAAGGCTTGATCAGGTCTAGTATGAGCTCCAATTAATATCTTTTGGGTCCGTGTTTTCATGTGTGTTATCATGGATGTCAACGGGGAAAGAAGGAGGTCAACCGTTTCAATGCGATGATGTCGTCCACCCCGACCAC
This sequence comes from Thermoplasmatota archaeon, assembly GCA_016929175.1. Classification (GTDB taxonomy): domain Archaea; phylum Thermoplasmatota; class Penumbrarchaeia; order Penumbrarchaeales; family Penumbrarchaeaceae; genus JAFGLL01. The sequence goes on from JAFGJI010000161.1 coordinate 2,406, forward strand.
CATGGACCCGATGGTCCTTGCCCCCTCCACAAGGTGGGGATACAGGAACTCGCGTATCCCCGTTCTCCCGTTCATGTCCGGGTTCTTGTGGTAGGAGATCAGCTCGAGCATGGGCCAAATCTCGTAACGTGAGGGGTCCCAGTTCGCTGGCGGAGACGCATCCTTTTCAATGATCTTCCCTTTGGAAAGTCCCACGGCAATGCAGAATTCTTCAAGGGACCGTCTCGTCGGAAAACGATCATGTCGGACGAGGTATAATATGGGTTCAAGAGGGTCCGCTGGCTTCATGGGCCATCACTCCTGGCCAGCCTCAATATGCTTCCGCCACTGTTCATCTCCAGCATGTAATGCCGGAATGCCAGGCCTCTCGACCTCCAGACGGACCTTGCCCTGTCCATCTCTTCCCGGGATATGCCCCCCTCCGGAAGGGAGATGAGCACCCTTGTCGATATGTCAGGCAGTCCTTCGATCATCCTCTTCCTGCGTTCGCTGTCCATGTAGGGGAATGGTGAATCCAGGAGCAGCATGCCGCCGGATATCCCGGGGATCGATGCAAGAACGGAGAGCGCTGCGAGCTCCCTCTCTCCGGCGGAGAGATACGCCATTGGAAGGACCCTTACCTTGTCCTTCTCCCCGAAGGTCCTCCCTATCCTGTAACTTGTTCCGTGGACCCGGATCATACCCAGCCTGCTGCCGGCGTCCAGTCTGGAGAGTATAATATTTGCTTTCTCCTCCACCTGTGCCCTCAGGGATTCCATTATACGTTCAGAGGAGCTCTCCATTGAATCCACGGCTTTATCGATAGCATCGATCCTCTCCGTGAAACCTATCTGCCGACCCTTGACGCCCCATCTCCGGGCAAGTTCGGCCTCGAGCTTCCTCTTTTCCGATGCAATACCCTTCTTTTCCTTCATCAACCTCTTTAGCCCGTCCTTCTCCATATCAAGGAGCGTTGTGTTCCTCTCCATATCCCGCACCACGGAGATCAGCTCATCCATTGGACTGCCGAGCGTTTTTTCTACATCAACGGCCTTCTCAAGGGTCCTCAGGTTCTTCTCAAGCTCTTCGATCCGCTCCAGGAATTCCCCTCGGGTGTGCCTTGGCCCTGCAAGACATCGCCTAACCCCCTCCATGACCTGGTCGGAAGACCATATTGGCTCTGTGATCCCCGTGGACAGTTCGGCCTTCCTGTCCTCGATCCTTGAAAGCAGGGTCCCTATTCGCTCCCTTCCCGTCCCGGTCCTTCCGACGGGGGTGCCGCACATACACTTCCCGTTATCAAGGATCCTGCGGATGATGGATGCCTGGGCATCCATTGCACCGACCTTCATTCTTCTGCGCGTCCTCTCCTCCCTTTCCTTCATACAGCTGTCCAGGGCTTTCCCGGCCATATCGTGGAGCAGCTCTCTTCCGGCGGATCCAAGTATATGTGATATCGCGCCGTTTATCAACGGCAGTCGCGCCCTCGCGGCGGCAACTTCTCCGAAGGCCTCGTTGATATCCCCTCTGCCGGAAAGCTCTCTCAGTTTTCGCCTGTAAAGGGTAAAAGCTCTTTTTTTCTCGTTCGCAATGGATAGTATCCTGGACCGCACCTTCTCGATGCTCTTATCGATATCTGCCGATCTGGACTGCAGTGAGGCAAGCTCCCTCTCCTTGGGTGCGGACACCTCGTCCAGTTTGCTCAGTCGTTCGAAAAGCACCTTTCTGGCCGATACCAGGGCGAGGGAGAGTTCCCTCAGCCTGTCAGCTCCCGAGAGCTTCGAAAGCAGAGCCCGAAGATTCCCATCGGAAAGAAAAGGATCCTCGCTTGCCAGGAACATTACGGCCTCACCCTGGAAAAGGAGGTACGACATCGACCCTGGTTCCAGCCCTTCGGGGAGGACGCCTACCTGCCTGTCTCCATCCCTGGTGTGATCGATCACGCTGAACCTTTCCTCTTTACCGTTCAGCTCCCTTCTCATTGTGAAGCGCTTCCCGTTCCATGTCAGGGTCACTTCGACAGACATCCTGACATCGCCGGTTCCGATCCTCTCCCAGTTCACAAGGTCCCTGCCCATGGGGTCCACCTCGGACATCCAGGGGTCAAGTGACCCCCTTTCACCAAAGAGACACCAGTGGACCCCAAGAATGATATGTGTCTTGCCTGTCCCGTTCCTGCCCGTTACCAGCGTCAGACCATCCTCGATCTTGAGGACGTTGGGGCCGTCATGCGGACCGAAACCGTCAAGCCGGATGCTTTCTATCCTGAGCGCAGGGACGATCCCGGGCGAAATATCCACCGCGGAGAGGTTCTCGAGGGGTGATGCGAGTATTCGGTCCGCAAGCTCGACGGGATCGTGGTCTCCTCTGATCGACCACAGCCTGTTGATCGGGACCGGTTCATGCGCTGGTCTGCCCCCTTCAGCCATTGATGAGGGAAAGTATGCTGTCGATAAAAACTTGTCCCGGTCCTCGAACCGTATACTTGCTGAAGTTACGGCACCTGCCCGGGACTTGAACAGTTATCCATAGGAAGATTTATGAACGAACCGACCCTAGGTATCCATTATGTGGCAAGGTACGATCGAAAAGATCGATGCCAACAGGTTCCGGATCCCAAAAAGGTACAGGGAGGATATGAAGAAGGACGGGATCCTCTTCACCAGCGAGGAAATGCTTCCGACGCTGCTTCAGGACGAGGCGTGCGAGCAGGTGGCCAACGTTGCCACCCTGCCAGGTCTGGCAGGTCCGTCAATGGCCATGCCAGATGTGCACTGGGGGTACGGTTTCCCCATAGGAGGGGTGGCAGCCACATTATACGATGAGGGGGGGGTGATATCACCCGGGGGTGTGGGGTTCGATATAAATTGCGGCGTCAGACTACTTTCAACATCCCTTACGGAAAGTGAGGTACGTCCAAAGATCAGGCAGCTCATCGAAGAGCTGTTCAAGAACATCCCGTCCGGCATAGGATCCAAAGCAAGGATCCGGGTGGGCGCGAACGAACTTCAAGAGATATTGTCAAGCGGGGCCAGATGGGCTGTATCAAATGGATACGGTGAAGCCAGCGACCTTGTTCACATGGAGGAGAACGGCGGGATGGAGGATGCTGATCCGGAAAAGGTTTCGGAAAGGGCCAGGAAGAGGGGGCTGCCGCAGGTTGGATCACTGGGTGCAGGCAACCACTTCCTGGAGGTTCAGAGAGTGGATGAGATATATGATCCGGAAACCGCGAGGATAATGGGCGTCCGCGAGGTGGGTCAGGTCATGGTCATGATCCATACCGGTTCGAGAGGACTCGGATATCAGGTCTGCCAGGACCAGGTTAGACTTCTCGAGGACCTTTACCATGGCCACGGTCGGAACTACCACAGTGACAGGTTCGGAATATCCATCCCCGACAGGCAGCTGGTCGCAGCACCGCTTGACTCACGAGAGGCGGATTCCTACCTAGGGGCCATGAGGTCCGCTGCCAATTACGCGTGGGCGAACAGACAGCTCATCACCCATTGGACCCGGGGATCCTTCATGAGCGTTCTGGGAAAGGACGTTCCCCGGCTGCAGATCGATACGGTCTACGACATAGCTCATAACATAGCCAAGGTGGAAGACCACGCAATTGACGGAAGAAGGAGAAAGGTCTGTGTCCACAGGAAGGGTGCCACCAGGGCATTCGGGCCGGGCCACCCGGATATTACTCTCGAATACCGGGATGTCGGCCAGCCTGTATTGATACCGGGCGATATGGGCACCTCATCCTACCTTCTTGCGGGGACCGAGAAGGCCATGGAGATGACCTTCGGCTCCACCTGCCACGGGGCGGGGAGGGTCCTTTCAAGATCAAAGGCTATAAAGAGCTTCAAACCGGAATCCGTTATCAAAGAACTTGCATCGAGAGGGATACACGTGAAGGCGGCCTCCCCCAGGATGATCTCGGAGGAGGCACCTCAGGCATACAAGGATATCGACCAGGTGATCGAGGTGGCACACGGGTCCGGAATATCCAGGAAGGTAGCCAGAATGACCCCTATAGGGGTTGTCAAGGGCTGACAGGCTCGGATATCACTTCCTGAAGATCACCACCCGGTTGGTGTTGGTCCCTCTCCTGTTGTTTGATACCCCCCAGATGTTGGAGGTCTTCGAGAAACTCTGCAGGTTGACCAGTATTCCCAGACATTCGAACCCGGCTGCAGTTCCCAGAGGGACCACTGTCTCCTCAAGGTTCAGTTTGCCCCTGTCTATCTCTCCAACCTCAAAAGCCACATGCCCCCCTTCGATTGTTACCCTGTACAGTTCCGACAGAACCTTGCCCATTTCACTTTTCCATTCTTTCAAGGTGGTTGCCATGGTCAAGCCTCTTTCGACCGATGATGGGTCGATCCCGTTGAACCAGCACCTGAGCCAGTTGTCCTGAGAGTAATGAACGATGTTCATGAACGGCGGCGATGTTACCGTCAGGGTGACCTCGCCATCGCCTACTTCTGTCAAATGCTCTGCCGGTCCTTCGAGGAACCTCGCCGTTCCTGCAGCTATCTTCAGGTTCATCCTATCTTTCTCAGATACATTGCGAAGCAGGCTTGCGGTCTTTCTCAAAATGATCGTCTTGACATCCCGGTATTCCGGGGTCTGGTCCAGCTTTTTGTTTATCAATACCTGCCTCTCCGGTGTCACTGCCTGGTTCGGGGGGAGGGTGTAAACCGAGAAAAATCCTCTTGAGTGTCCCGTCAACCGGTTCGTAGCGACCATCCGTATCCATCTTTCAATGCGATCCTCAGCGCCTTGCCGGGTCTTGGAAAGCAGGTGGTCCCTGAGAGCTTCGATCTCTCGTTGGGTATTTTCATGGTAGAACATCGACAGGTCCGGTCCATCCATCGCCTTTCCTTGACCGAGTTCGATCGACGAGATGCTCTCCTTGACCTCGTCAACCGTTGGCGGCTCGAGCCTGGGTCTTGACAGGACCGCACTCAATGGGTTGACATCGTTCGATATCACCTGTCTGCCCAGCAAGCCTGCCTCTATGACGGTCGTCCCTCTTCCGCTGAACGGATCGAGAACCGTATCTCCGGGTCGGGACAGCCTCTCCATGAAGAACCTCGGGAGTTGGGGTTTGAAACATGCACGGTATGATATCTCATGGAGGGATGAGGCCTGCCTCTGCTTCGAGGTCCAGAACTCATTGACGAAACGGTCCACGGACATGTCTCCGATCCGGACCTTCTCTACCAAGGTACGATGACCACTCGTGCCATTGTCGTTCAGACGGAATTCTGCAAGCTTCCTGGCAAGCTCGTTGGCCGGGGTCATCCGGAACAGATAGGGATGCGTGATATTAATATGAACTGGGAAGAGGCCGTGACAGTTTACCAAAAGTTGAAATAACGCAAATAGTGTTCATTGAACATAAGGGGGCATATGAATGGAAAAAGCTATTGAGGCACTCGGATCTATCGACCCTTCGGACAGCATGGAATATCTGATGAAAGCGGTTGGGAGTGTCCTTCAATCGATAGATGAAGACCCCGAGGGAGCGCTTGCCACTGAGGCCCTGCTGCTCGTATCCAAAAAGGAGGAACTGACAAGGGAATATTACATGAGGCCTTTAGACAGCGACGAGATATACAACACACTTATCAGGCTCCACATGGCACGTGGCGAGACCGAGATGGCCGACAGGTACAGAAGGTGTCTCGACCTCCGACAGGCCAGGAAATGGACAATAATCGGGGATTCCTATGCACTGCTCGGACTGAGCGCGAGAGCTGTCAAGTTCCTGAAGAGGGCATTGTTCTTCGGCCCGTCGGAGGATCTTGTGGAAGAGGTCCAGAAAGCTCACGATAAGGCGCAGAGGCGCATGGACAGGGCCGGATCGGAGATAGGTCCTCTCATGGCAAAGATGGTCAAGGACCCGTCAGATCCGAAGTTCGTGCAGAAGGCGGTCTCCCATCTCATAGATCTTGACCGGTTGGAGGAGGCGAACGGTATTTTGACCGACCTTCCGGCCGGGATGCACAACGATCCGGACATTCAATACAGACGGGGATGCATACTTTTCGGGATGGATGATTTCGAGAATGCAAGGGATGTATTTTCAGCGGTGCTCGAGCAGACACCGAATTCCACGAACGCCAAAAGGGCTTTCAACCTGGCAGAGGAGATGATAAGAGGTATCAGATGATGGTGCTCATCCTTTGACGGCTGCCGTATTGGCCTGATAGGCAGCCCTCTTCGATAAAAGGATGGATTTCTTGTATTCCCTCATCGAGAAGGAGTCCTTGGCACTGTTGTACGTCTTGTATGCGGGTGTTACGTTCCCACCCTGTTTCTTCCTTGAAAGGATGATCACATGAGCGTTGTTGAGTTCGTCAAAGGCCTTGTCCCTGAGAGACTGCTGGTCGAGTTCCGAGATCATGATCCTGGCAAGGGTGATCATCTGCCTCCCTTTGTCGAACTCGTCCTTGTTCATGTGTTCCCTGGCCTTGTTGAATAGAATGCTGGCCTTGGATATATCCACCCCCTTGCTCTGAAGGTCTTCCAAACGAAGGGACACATCTCTCTGCATTTCGTCACCCTGCATCGATCTGAATACGTAGAGGAACTGCTTGATGTTCGTCAGGTCCATTTTCTCCACTATCAGCTTTGCCTCTTCACCCCTTGCCTTGGCCGCTTTGAACTTCTTCTCCATGAACAATTTCCGCGACTCATCGAGTTTGATCTCCGAAGGTGCTATCTTCTGTGATATGCCGGAGAAGTTATCCTTGAGGTATTGTATCATGGCATCAACGAACTCTATGGTCTCAAGAGCAGTCTCTCTCATGTTCCTTCTTATTATATCCTTGACGGATTGACGTACAGACCTGATGAGCCTCTCCGAGTTCTCTATCCTTCCTCCCGATAATGCTGCCTCTGCCCTTGCCAGAAGATTGTCTGCATTCGAGACGTTCGATCCCAGGGTCTTCAGGCGGTTCAACATCTGTTTTACCTGGGAGATCTCATCCCGAAGCATGAGGGCGTTCTCGCTTCTTTTCAATGCCTCGATGCTCTCGAATATCTCACTTGCGAGATGGTCCGCTTCCAGGTACATTTTAGCCCGGTATCTCTCTCCCGCTTCCTTGAGCTTTCCAGGAACTGCGGGGTCCTCGAAACCTCTCGATACTACCTCCCTGTAGCTCTTGGAGGCATCCGATATCCTCCTTTTGGCGAGATGGGCAAGATATGGCTCGGATTTCTTTTCAAGGATGGTAGCAAGCTCGTCTATGGCGGACCTTACGGCATCGATATCCACATTTTCCTCTCCGAGAAGGGCTTCGGTCTCCTGTATCTTGTGCCTAACCTTCTTGGAACCTTTCATGCCCACCGACCTTAGGTCATCGTAGATCCTTTTCTGATGGTCCAACCTCGACCTCTGGGCATCTATCTCCCGGAGGGTTCCGAGTTCCTCTCCAAGTTCGAGGATCGAACTGAACTTGCTGATCGCTCTTTCGTCCTTTCCCATAAGATGCAGGTCCAATCCCTCGTTGTAGATCTTCAGAAGGTCTTCTATGTCCATCCCTCTCGATTCCAGTTCGTCCAGATATGTTCTTATCTGTGTGATGTAGCTCTCGGCCGTGGCGCTCCTGAACGTGTTGATCTTCGCATCCGCACCTATCTGAGCGATCTGGATCCATGAGATACCGTCCTGGACATCCCCCGACCTCGCTATCTCGTCACCTTTTATGACGAGCTCCTCCTCGTCGTCTATCGGAATGCTCATTCTCCGAAGCTCCGTAAGCTTTCTTCTTAGATCTTCCTGCGATCGTGCATATTCGGAGAGCTGCTGGCCTCTCAGCAGTCCATTGAGGGACCCATTTGCGGATTCGATGTTCTTCTCCGCAGATCTCAGATCGCCCATTTCGAACTGTTCCCTTGCCTGGGTCATGAACGTCTGCACATTTGAGACATCAATACCTTTAGCCGCTGCATCGACGATACGGTTCCTCAGGTCCGAAAGGTCCTTCTGCACCTTCTGGACCTTGTAAGGTCCCTTGTTCCTCTGGAGCATTTCCGTAAGCTTGAGGTTGAGGTTCTCGCAACTGTCGAGATCTCCTTTCCTAAGGGCATCCTTGAGATGCTGTATGAGCTCTCTCTCGTAAACGGTATCAACCCCGATGTTGTCGAGGTTCCCGAGCAATATCTCGGAGGTTTGGATGGAACTCTCTATGAGGCTCTTCTTCATGTTCATTCTCTTTTCGTTCAGACCTATCCTGATCCCTTCGAGAACCTGCTCGGCCTGTTCCAATTCCCCTTTCGTCAGAAGCTCCCCCGCGAAGGTGAACAGCCATCTCTCCTCGGTAACGTCTATGTTCTCCCCCTCACAGACCATTAGAAGGGTTTTGACCTCATCGTAATATGTCTGAACGATCTCACGTCTCTTTCCCCTCACCTTGTCGTCCATGGATGATTCAAGGAACCTCATGACCTTTGACATCAATTTGTAGGAGGCTTCGAAGTCCCCTCTCTCGTATACGTCCCTTGCTATGTTGATGTTGTCCCTGGAAAGTTCGAGCTCACGGTCCATACCGACCGCACGGTCCATGATCTCCCCCACAGAATCCAGTTGTAATCTGTAACGGTCCTGATAGTAACGGTTCCTCTTGAGATAGAACCGGTCCTGTGCCCTCTCGATGGTCTCCAAGGCCTGGTTGTATTCCTCCTTGTTGAATAGATCCTCGGCCTCATCCAGCATCGCCTGGACATCTTCGAGCTCCAGCCCCTCATCGATGGCCGACCCCAACTGTTTCTTAACGTCCATCAATGTTTCCGGTATGGTCAGTGAAATATGGGTCTTGAAGAGCTCATCGGAGATCTCCCGGGCTTTCCGGAGATTTTCAATGGTGGAATTGAGGTCCCCCTCGGACATTGTCTGGTGAGCCAGGTCCAGGTATTCCTTTGCATCCCTCGTGTCGAGACCCATTACTTCAAGCCTTCCCACCTTGCCAAGGACCTCATCCATGTCCCGCGGTATGTTCTCCTTGACATAGGAATCCTTGGCATCGTTCATCTGCTCCCTGATGTCCAGGGTAAGCGAGTATGCCTTCTCGTATTCCTCGTTCATGAACTGTCTCTCGGCTTCAATGAGAAGTGCCTCGATCTCAAGGGTGTTGATGTCCATATCGGAGAGCAGTGAGATCTCCTGTTTCAATCTCTTGATGGAATCCATTGCACTCTCGGAAAAGAACTGGTTCCTTTCCGAAATGACGGTCTTCCTGGCCTTCGCCATGACCTCGTTGACCTCATCGAACCTTTCTTCCCTGAAAAGCATTTCGGCCTCTTCAATAAGTTCGGATGCTTCCGAAATGTCCAGGCCAAGTTTGCCCGATTCTCCGAGGTAGTCCTTCAGACCGGCCATATCATCCATGAGGTCCTTTTTCTTTTTCTCCTTCCACAGGTTCTTTATCTCGGCGTCTATCTTGTCCACCAGTACGTTTGCCTTCCTGAAGTCGCCTTTGTTGAGCATGTCCTTTGCATTCTTGAGGTCCTTCTTCAACGGGGAAACGTCTGCACCAGCCCGTGATGCTTCCTCGAAAAGGAATTCCGCAGAATCGATCTTAGCTTCAACGTCCTGATGGATGCGCTCATTCTCAATGTTCTCTATTTTTTCCCTCAGTTCCCGCAGTATCTCTCCGGAAACCAGATAGTTGCCGTCCCGATGGCATGAATTCGCTTCGTCCATCAGTGACTGGAGCCGTTTTCTTTCCTCTTCATCCCTCCCCCATTTTGTTATCGATGATCGTATCTCCTCTGTCCAGAGATCGTAATTTTCCCGGAAATAGGATGAGAGCTCCTCATCCATTTCTCCTTTCCATATGTCCATCTTTTTCCTGAACTCTCCTTCCGTGGATTCGAGGGCGGCCGCTTCGACCTCTGCGAACCTGGTCTCGAAACGGTCAACCCTTTCCGGTGGAAGGTCCAGCGTTTCCATCATGAAGATGAAGTTGCTTTTCTGCTTCCCTAATGTGTCCATTCGGACATCGGTTATCTTTTCCTGGATCTTCTCCTCTGCCTTATTCACCCTATCAACGATCTGGGGTTCAGCCACATCGTCCGACAGGAACATGCTCTCTATCTCGGTTATCTCCTCTTTGAGGTCCTCAAGTTCAACGTTCTCGGTCAGTAGGACCTCGTACTGCTCAAGGAAATTATCGTAACGTTCGGCGATCGTCGAGATATCCTTCTCGCCCCGGGACTGTCCCATCATCGATTCGGC
>JAFGJI010000162.1 GCA_016929175.1 Thermoplasmatota archaeon
CCCCTGGAACATGCCGGGATCGAAGGTATCAGGACAGGTTACCTTTCGAACACCATTTCCAACATCACCATCTCCCAGTTCATGCAGGAGCAGAATGTCATTCTCCCCTATATCGAGGTCCACGGTGTCGAGCTTGTCAACGTGACCGAATGGGGCCCGGTCGGGGAGGATGTCCCTCTCAACGAGATCATCTGGCTGCGGTTCACCCACCCCATGGACATTGAAAGTGTGGGGTCAAGTCTGATGTTCGATCCGGCGATCACCGTTACAGGCTACGATTGGAGCCCCGAGGGGGACAAAGTATTCATACATCACGAGGACCTGCAGCCAATGACCAATTACACGATCACATTGATGTCGACCGCCGTTTCCGAGGGCGGCCTGCCCCTGTGGGGCCCAACAGGCTTCTCATGGACCTTCAGGACAGGTACGGATGTCATCGCCTGGACACTGGATTCGAAGGTCATCGAGGTGCTTTCCGACAGGACGGTGAACGTTGAGGTCCAAGGCGGGGAGGAACAGACAGTATTCTTCGTGATCGTGGGGATAGACTCCTTACTGCTTGAGGAGACGGAGCCCGGTGTCTACAACGGCACCTTCAACGGGGATCTCCTGGAATGGAACACCACCTACGAGTATTATTTCTCCAACTCCTGGGAAGGTCCGGACATGGCACCCGATCTCAGGGGGACCTTCAAGACCCCCGTCGAGGCCATCGGACCGATCGACGATGATGACGATGTCGACGATGATGACGGTGATGACGATTCTGGCACCGTGATCACCGCATCGCTGCTGATATGCGGTCTTGTACTGCTCCTGCTCCTGGTGATCGTCGGTGTGGTATTCATCCTAACGAGACGAAAGGGCAAGAAATGGGAGGAGGAGTAGCTGGCAGGACATGACATACCGTGAAATATGCAGGTTCCGCATCCAACTGTCCGAACAACAAAGTGAACAGGAAGGAGTTAGTTATTTAAGGTCAGATACTGATGTTCAACGGATGGTCGGGGTCTTTGATATTTTATTATCAACGCACTCAATCCTCTCATAGGGGCCCTGACCATCGCACTTTCCCGAGAAAGACCTGGAGCCGGGGGGATACCTTTCCAGTTCTCTTCGTTCAGCTTCCTTTCCTGAGGTTGCGAAGCTGTTGCAGGGACTTTACCGAGTACTTCCTTATGATGGCCGCTTCGGAATCCCGCAGCATCCGATCGAGGACGGCCCTCTTGCCCGGATCCAGAAGAATGGCTTTGGCCCTGTTCCTTTTCCGGATCTCATCTTCTGCTTTTCTGAACATCAGGGTCTCCCTGGCCGCGAACCTGTCCGGGTGGAACCTTTTTACGAACTCCCGGTAGGCGGCCTTGATCTCGCTTTCGGATGCATCGGTACCTACCCCGAGTATCTGGTATGAATCGAGGTCGCCTTCGGTCACATCATCGACAAGATCGGGGTCAAGCATTTCCAGATATTCATCGGTATATGCCATATTATCCACGCTTGATACCATTCCACCATCATTTTCCATCGGCCCCCATCTTCCGGCAGAAGAGGAGCCGATCGAAGGGAGGGATCTCCGTGAAAAGGTATTCACCTGTGTTCTCATGATGTATGGTGGAGCGTGTTCCCGGTCGAATACGGGAGTGCCTATTTTCCCCTCCCTTTGGCTTTTCCTGTCCCTTCTCACAATGAACACAAGAACCGCGACGATCATGAGCAGCAGGAGTGACAGTGCGACGATCACCACGATCACAACAGGGGAATGTTTTTCATCATCATCGGAGAGTGGGTCCATGGCAGGTGTTCGGTTATCTCTCAGATAGTAGGGTCCGAGGGTCCGAGAGGTGGAAAGGTTGTATCTTGACCTGTCATATACTGCGATCCTGACCTCGTATTCTCCGGGGTGGACATCGGTGGTGTTCAGGACCAGTTTCTGCCGGTATCCTCCATATGCGACATCGAACACGGTCCATTCTCCGCCTTTGAGCCTGCAGAGGCCCATGTAGGTCAGGATGTCACCATTACCATCGAATCCGGCAACATCGAAGACCACCATGCCGGTCATATTCGTTCCATTTGCAGGAGCCCCTCTTATGAGCATCTGTGGCTCCTTTTCGTGATATACATTGATGCCGCCTACCACCAACTCGTCGTAGATCCAGCTTCTCAAAGGGTCCATAAGTATCATCCTGACGTGGTGGGTCCCGTCGGGTCCGGAGGAGACATCGATGGAATATGAGCCAGTATCATGCAACGGTCCCACCACCTCCTCTGATACCGACCCGGGTTTCCTGTGATAGACCATCAGAACAAGTTCCTCGCTGATGACCAGAGCAGGTTTGTATGTCTCCCAGGTCAAAGTGATGTTGTCTGTAACGGTTCCCGTGGGATAGCTCGGGTTCAGGATCAAGGGGTCACCCATTCTGTAGATCCATACCAACACGTCGTCGACCCCGGAACGTGCTCCAACGGGATCTATCAGCTGGATGAATATCCGGTGGCCTTGCGGGCCCTTCACGACATCGGTTGTGTTCCAGTCATAGGACCCGCTGTTGTGGGCCCCCTTCTGGATATCGTATCTTCCTCCGTCATGAACGGTGACGTACCACAGGTCTACCCGGAGGCTGTCCCTTCCGTCGTTCCTGTCGAAAGAATCCCACTCGATCCTTACCGTTTCGAAGATCCCGGCCCCTTCCGGAGGGGAGGTCAGGTTCACCTCGGGCCTGATATTGTTGAAGATATAGAACCTGCCTGAAATGTCCAGATCCTTCAATCCGTCCGGGTCCTCCACATCCACCCTGAGCCGGTAACGGTCCCCGTCCTTGAGGTCCATGGTATCGAGTATGCACAGGCCCGGATCCTCCGGGTATTCGAATATCTGCTGGAAGGTCAGGCCGTCATCCGGCGAGATCGATACCCTGGAACTGATGAGATATCTGCTGTGGTCGAGGTCCAGAACATCCCACTCTATCTTCACTTTTCCCGAGAATTCCCCGCCGGTCAGGTTCGTCGTAAGGGTGACATCGGGTCTTTTTGGATTATGGACATGGAACCAAAATGAGCTCACATTGTATGAATAATATCCATCAATATTATGCGCGATCACCTTTAGGATATGATCTCCATCCGGTACCGACGGGTCCTCCAGGTCCCAGATATACGTGCCGGAGTTATCATTGTTTTCGACGATCGGGACCCACTCGCCCCCCTCGACACTCCCTATGAACAGGTCTATGAACAGAACCGTTCCGCCGGGGTCTCTTGCATACCAGTGAATGGGGAGGTCCCCGGTGACATTCCTTTCAGGACCCAGTTCCTGTTCCATGAAATACTCATCGAAACCGACGATGATGTTCTCATCGTATCTCATCTCAGCCCCCTTTACGGGGATAACAGTGAATATGAGGAATATCAGAAATGCCAGGAAAGCACGTGTGAGAGGATATCTCGATGGAATGTCCATTGGTATGCCCTCATGACCCGTTACCTCCTCCATGTACCGATGGGTTTATAAGAGATGTACGCACATGAATTCAATCCCTTACACATAAGAATTCTTACATTCGATCTCCCAGAAGCCTTCTCTTCGCCCTGAGGAATTCGATATCCGTGATCACACCCCTGGCATAAAGGTCCGAAAGCATCCTGAGCTCACTCGACATTTCCCCGGTATCGTTGAGCGGGGCTTTATCTTCCAGGAAATCCAGGTCTATCTGGATCCTGCTCAAGAGGTCCAGGACCTTGGCCTTGACATGATGTTCCTGAAAAGGTCCGACCCCCTCGTTCTCACCGTTTATCCGGAGTTCGATACCGTAAGGTCCTTCTTCGAAAAGCAGCTCAATATCCACTGGATTGTATGTGTCGAAACGAGCCTTCTCCCGGGAGAGGATATGATCTCGGCCAGTATCTAGTTCGAAGAGGTCAAGGTCGCCTACCGCGATCCTGCAGGCTTTTTTCAGAACCGGGGGTGGAACATTGAAAATCATACCTTCGGAGAATCGGGCCATTTCATCCTCCTCTGGTCCCATATACATTCAAGATATATTTAAATTCGGGAAGGAGGGCTTCCATATTCGATAAGTAATTGTCGGATCTGTCCATATCGGGGCCGCCCGACATCTACAGCTCGATCCCGACGGTCATCATGCCCTGATCCATCTCCCATTCCTTCCCATTCCGGGGGTCTCCGAACACGATGGCATCTGCCAGTGTCTCGTGGCGAATGTAGTCCATGAAGGATCCGATCCCGGAGATTATCGGTCCATCGGCCGAGATGACGAGCTTGATACGGGCATCATAATCGAGGTCCATATCCTTCCGCATCGTCTGAATGCGCCTCACGACCTCCCTTGCAATGCCTTCTCTTACAAGGTCATCCGTGAGATGAAGGTCCAACAGGACCTCGACATCCCCCCCCTCTCCGCCTATGGTCCATCTCTCACCAAGGACCTCGTGGAACCTGAAGTCCTCCCGATCCAGATGGTAGGATGTCCCCTCTATCTCCACCTCGATCCCCGAATCGTGCACCTTCCTGGCGAGTTCCCTTGCGTCCATTGAAAGGAGCTGGTCGCGGACCTTGCCCGAGGCTGCCTTCAGCTTCGGTCCAAGCTTTTTTAGGTCAGGCTCGGCCGTCATTTCGAAGAAGGTCGAAAGGTCATCGAGGAACTCTATCTCCTTCACGTTCAGCTCGGAGCGTATGATGGAAATGAGATCTCCCCCGAAAGGTTCGACCCCTTTGATGACAGCCTTCTGGAGGGGCTGTCTGATCTTGACGTTCTTTGCCCCCCTTGCCGCCCTCCCGAACTCCACGACCCTCTTAAGAAGCTCCATCTTTCCGATGACCGCGTTATCGATCACCGATCCGTCGGATACCGGATAGGGCTCGAAATGAACAGAATCCATCTTTCCACCAAGGGTGATGTAGACCATTTCCGCGTGGAAGGGAATGAGAGGGGCGCACAGTCTGGATACGATCATCAGGGCTTCATGAAGTGAATCGTATGCTGTCTTCTTGTCCATGGAGTCCTCTGTGCCCCAGAACCTCCGTCTGTTCACACGTACATACCAGTTGGAGAGGTCCTCGACGACGAAATCACTGAGCGCCGAGGCGGCACCGTTCAGGTCAAAGGCGTCCATAGAGTGGTTGACCTCCCTGATCAGCCTGTCAAGCATGGAAGCCAACCACCGGTCCACCTCCGGTCTGTCCTTCAGCGGAACGGGGTCAGAGTAGACGTATCCGTCAAGGTCAGCATAGGTCTTGAAGAAACCCATTACGTTCCTGAGGGTTCCAAGGAAGGACCTGTTACCCTCCCTGACCGCCTCCAGTGAGAAGAGCTTCGGTCTCCAGGGAGCGGAAGAGGATATCAGGTACCATCGAATGGCATCCGCACCATCCGATGCGAAGATGTCGCGCGGCTCGACCACGTTTCCCTTGGATTTGGACATCTTTTTCCCCTCGGCGTCGAGGACATGCGCGTGGCATATAACGTTCCTGTACGAGAGTTGATCGAAAACGGCGGTCGAGACCGCAAGCAGAGAATAGAACCACCCCCTGGTCTGATCGATCCCCTCCGCGATGAAATCCCTGGGGAACTGTTTGTCGAACTCGGCCTTGTTCTCGAAGGGATAGTGTAGGGAGGCATGGGGGGCGGACCCGGAGTCATACCAGCAGTCTATCACGTAATCGACCCTGCTCATGGGCTTGCCGCATTCAGGGCATGGGAACTTCACAGCGTCGACATAGGGCCGATGGAGTTCCGGTATGTGATCGAGCCCGGAAAGCTCCTTGAGCTCCTTGATGGAGCCCACCATGTGCTCCTCGTCGCACTCGCAGCGCCAGAGCGGAAGCGGTGTGCCCCAGTACCTCTCCCTTGAAAGGTTCCAGTCCTTGACCTCCTCGAGGAAGTTGCCGAAGCGCCCCTTCTTGATGTTGGACGGATACCAGTTGATCTGCTCGTTGTTGCCCATCAGTTCCTTTCGCAGCTGGGACATGCGTATGTAGACGCCTTTTCTCGCATAGTAGAGAAGAGGCGTGTCGCACCTCCAGCAGAATGGGTACTGGTGGGCGTAGTGATGCACTCCCTCGAGGATCCCTCTCTCCTCGAGGTCCTTGATTATCAGTGGGTCAGCGTCCTTCACGAACATACCCTTCCAGGGGGTGACCTCTTCAGAGAAGGTCCCATCGGAGTTGACCGGCTGGACCATCGGGAGGTCGTACTGGACCCCCAGATCGTAGTCGTCCTCTCCGAAAGCAGGAGCTATATGGACCACCCCCGTCCCATCCTCCATGGTGACGAACATGGCCGTGGTCACGAAATGAGC
>JAFGJI010000163.1 GCA_016929175.1 Thermoplasmatota archaeon
CAGGATTCAGCCCCAACGGGACCACGGTTCTCACAAAGACCGGGCAGGAGATAGAAGCCTACATCGAGGAGGATGGATCCGGACTTGAGAGGTCGGGAGTTGAGTATTCCGTATCCACCATAACCGGCTGGATAGAATATGGGGTAGGGGGGTATTCTCCGTGGGAGCAGGTGGAGGAACTGGACGATATCGGTAGCGGACTTTACACCGCAAGCGTCAAGGTGGAGCTGGACGAGGGCCCCTTCAATCTTGTGAGGTTCAGGATCAAGGACGTTGCCGGGAACGGTTGGGTGGTATCTTCCCCCATCAAGCTCGAGGTGGCCGTGACCGTTTCGAACCTGCCTCCGACGGCTCTCTTCAATATCATACCTGCAACAGACTTCATCTACTCGGGGGACAGCATCATACTTGACGGTTCCCCCTCCTCCGACCCGGAAGGGAGGAACCTCTCATATTCCTGGTATTCGGATCTGGAGAGATATCCTTACGGAGATTCCATCGGTTCCGGAAAGGTCCTGAACGTGTCCCTCGAGAAGGTGGGCAGCCACCGGCTCTGGCTCATGGTGACCGACGGGGCTCATATTGTGACATCGGAGGAGCAGATCCTCGTGGTGCAGGACCGGGAGGGCACCGGCGGCGAGGATGGCCAGGATGATGATGGCTGGGATATCATGGAGATACTTCCGTATCTGCTCCTTGCATTGTTGATAGGCCTTCTCCTCGGGGCCATTGCGGTCTACATATTCATGACGAGAAGGCCCGGTGAGCTCGCTCAAGGTGCCGTGGACGTTCAACCCCTGGTACCTGCCCGTTTCGAATCCGATTATTTCGTCCCCCACTGCCCTCACTGCGGGACAGATGCAAAGCTTTCCGACGAATACTGCATGAAATGCGGGACGGTCTTCTCCGCCGAGGACAAGAGAAGGATGGAGAAGGAAGGAAAGAAGAAGAAGAGGAAGGGGTCCGCCGGAAAGAAGAGGAGCCTTCCTTCCGGGAGTGGCCAGGAGGAGATCGACGAGGTGTTCCAGGATATGCCCGAGGACTGGGAAGGGGAAGACCTGTACGATGGGGAGCAAGAGGAAGAACTTGAAGAAGAAGACGATCTCTACGAAGAGGATTACGACGAGGATGAAGAGGATGAACAATTCCCGGATCCCGGGGATGAGGATATTGACGGGGAGGAAATGGAGGACTTCGACATGGATGAGATCGATGACCTGGAGGATATGGACCTGGAGGAGATCGATGATGAATGGGAGGTGGATAAATGATCCTGTCAAGACATGGGTCCATTGTGATGGTCCTTACGCTTACCCTTCTGGCAGCGGCCATTCTGCCTTCACTGGTGCCCGATCCTCACGACGGGGTGACGGCCTCGATAGCGTTCGAGGGAGACATTCTCATCAACCAGGACCTTGAAGCAGCAACCCCGCAGGCGAATCCAGATGTCGTCGTGCATGGAAATGATGTGTATGTTTTCTGGCAGGAACTGAACAGGGAGATCGATCCCGAAAACTGGGATATCTATTCAAGGGCATCCCATGACGGGGGTCTGAACTTCGGTCCGGAGGTAAGGGTCGATGATACCCGGATCACGGACGATATCGCCGATGATTATTCCGATCAGACGCTTCCAAGGGCTGCGGTCGCCCCTGACGGAACCATATACGTCGTGTTCAGCGATAACAGGGAAGGAAGAAACCTGATAAACATGGCAGTTTCCACGGATGCGGGTGCATCCTTCGACACCAACGTGAAGGTTGCGGACCACGTTACGGGTGTCCAGACCAAACCGGATATCGATCATGACGGCGTGGATACGGTCCACATAACATGGGAGGACACCAGGGACAACGGCGTCGACCCCATGATATACACCACACAGACGCAGGACGGGTCCACATTCTCAAATGCCATCAAGGTATCCGACGTATCGAGCTCCTACAGATGTCTCGACCCGAGGATAACCGCAGTGGAGAAAGGCGGGGTTCATATCGTATGGTCCGACGATCGTGTATGGGATGAGGATATCTACATCGCAAATTCCCTGAACGGAGGTTCGTCGTTCGATCCATCCGTGAGGATATCCAAGGACCCGACGGGTTCGGACCAGGTCACCCCGGATATCTCCGGGAATGATGATATTCTCTACGTCGTATGGTCGGACCCAAGATATTCCTCCTCCGACATCTACATGGCCATCTCGCAGAACAACGGGACGAGCTTCTCACTTGAAGAATGCGTTCATCCGAACCATACCATCGGGGCCCAGATCGACCCCTCGGTGCATCTGGCCGGTACGGGAAATGTCACCATTTCCTGGACCTCATCACCCGGATTCTACGATAAGAGGTCCGATATCCAGCTCACGCGGTACTACCCGAACGGTACTCTTGACGATGTGTTCACGGTTAACATGAACATTCAGGATACGACACAGGACCAGGGTGCCTTCGGAGTTGGTGAGGATGACAGGGCATGCTTCGCGTGGAGGGACAACCGGAACAGCGGGGAGCATGACATCTATTTCACGAGGACCACAGAATCCGGAGAAGAGGGAAATGCCCCGGACCTGGTTGATGCGCAGATAAACCCCGAGATAGGCGTGAAAGGGGACACCTTCAGTTTCAAGGTGACCTATTTCGACGTCGAGAACGACGCACCCGCCAAAGGGAATCCCAAGGTAAATCTGTTCTACAGAACGGCGGGAGGGGCCCTTTACCCCTATCCAGGATCCCCGTTCAACATGTCCTTGAGGCTGATGCCCGCACCCGATTTCGATTTCCGGAACGGGGAGACATACATCAGGTCGATGGTCATCAACCGGGACCTGGACCTCTACTACTACATCTCGGCTAGGGCATCCCAGGGGAACCTGACGGAGGTCAGGACCGATTTCCTCCACCTGCCCGTGATCGATTCCCAGGGGCCCACTTTCAGGCTGATATCCCCTGATGAGAACAGCTGGATCAGTGAGAATATCATCGAATTCAAGGTCGAGTTGACCGATGACCTTTCCGGTGTCGACCCGTGGTCCGTATTCTATCAGACCTATCAGGAGGAGAAGGGAGGTTGGGACCGATGGCAGAGGAAGGGCACTTCGGTAACGGTAGATAACCTTACCATCCTCTACTCAGTGAACGTTACATTCCTGGAGGGCAAGGAAAACCTGATCAGGTTCAGGGCGAAGGACATGCTTGGAAACGGCGGGGAGGAAGAGGAATACTCCGTGAGCGAGACCTACCATGTATGGGTGGATGCCACAGGCCCCATTGTGGAGATCATCTCCCCGAGGACGGGGGCCACTTTCGAAAACCCCCAGGTCCAGGTCCTGGCACGCATTGTCGATGCCGGAGTGGGAGTGGACCCCGATACCATCACCGTATCCTATTCGCTGAACGGTGTCGAGGGATTCGGTCCATGGCAGAACCTCTCACTGCTGAAGGGCAGTCTGGAGCTTACCGAAGAGGGAGTGGATGTAATGTTCAACGTCTCCCTTGCCTTCGGTTACTTCAATTTCATCAAGGTTCGCACGGAGGACCTGCTCGGGAACGGAGGTATCTCATCCAACATCCAGATAATAATCAGGGAGCGGGACGAGGTCGTTGTCGACAGGCCCCCGTCCGCCGTCCAATCGATACAGCCAAGGGTATCCGGGTCCGTCAGACCTCATATCACGTGGAGCCCTTCATTCGATCCGGATGGGGACATGGTGACCTACAATATAACCATCCAGGACCAGACATCGGGCAATTTCATCGTGGAAGAGCATCCGGTCATTCCCGGTGATACCTACTGGGACCCGTTGCCGAATCAGCTTTTCACACCGGGGCATATCTACTTCATCGAGATCATCCCTCATGCAAATGGAAAGAACGGACCGGTGACGAACTCGACGCTTCTGATCTCCACAGATGCCAACTATCCACCTGAACCGGTTTCCGGTTTCGAACCGGCCGCAACGAGCGACACCTCTCCGGTGCTGAGATGGTCACCTTCGATGGACCCGGACGGAGACGATGTTTACTATTTCCTCAGGGTGGGACGGTATCTCGGAGGTTCCGACATCCTGTCCTGGACCTCGGTGTTCAGGGATACAAGGTATCCCCTCAACAAACAGCTTTCCGTGGGCAATTACTATGTTGACATCCTCTGCTCCGACGGAAAGGACTTCGCACCGATATCCCATTTCACGATGTCGTTAGGGGTATACAACCCGGTGGTGACCGTCCAGAGGACCACGGTGACCGTCTATC
>JAFGJI010000164.1 GCA_016929175.1 Thermoplasmatota archaeon
CGTCGGGGCCGCGCTTTCGATCACCGCCGTTGCCCTGTCGATCGCCACCCTGATACAGATCGATGCCATACGAACAAGGTTCGGTATGACGATCATCAACGCTGCGATCGTCGATGACATCATAGGAATATTGATCCTCTCGGTCCTGCTGTCGTTCTCCACATCGGGAAAGCTCCCATCGGCGCTGTCCGTCACCGGGACCATCCTACTATCGATCGTTTTCGTCGGGGCCTCGATCTTCCTGATGCCAAGGCTCCTGAAGATAATTTACCGTTACCTCAAAGAGCTCAGACCGAACGAAAGGATCGGCCTCGGTGTACTGATGGCAGGACTTTTCGCGCTGATCGCCCACGTAATGGGTCTCCATCTCATGATAGGGGCTTTCCTTGGAGGAATGGCGATAAGGGATTCCCTGGCAAGGAACACAAAACAATCCCTATCAAGACTGTCCTTCGGCTTCTTTGCGCCCGTTTTCTTCGCATGGGTGGGTTTCTCAGTATCCTTCACGGGGATAGCATTCTCCTGGTTCGTGCCAATGCTCATCATTCTTGGCTTCGTGGGAAAGGTTACCGGTGCCGGTCTCGGAGCGAAACTTTCGGGTCTCACATGGACGGAGTCCGTGCTTGTAGGCCTCGGAATGAACGGAAAGGCAGCCGTGGAGCTGATCCTGGCCTCGGTCGCACTGAGAGCCGGTATAATCCAGAGGGACCTCTACTCCGCGGTGGTCATATTCGCTGCTTTCATGGCCGTCACGACCCCTGTGCTTCTCAAATGGGCCACGACCAGATTCGAAAAGCGCGGTTATTTAGGTGAATTTTGAAAAAAACAAAGTGGGCATGCCTATTCGGCATGCTCCACGTAATGCTTTTCCGCCTTCCTGAGGCGGACCTCGTTCATCACCTCGGCGATCTCGGCCGTGGACAACCTCAGCCTCCTTTCTTTTATACCTGTCCTGATCAGGACCTTCCATACCCTGAAATTCCTGAGTTTCTCGTAGGGGACCTCAAGGTCGTAGATCCTGCCCACCTTCTCGCCGTCCGCGTCTACCACGTGAAGGTCCATCAGTTCTTTCAGCGGGTACATGTTCTTGACAGGCATCTTCGGGGGTTCTCCCCCTTTGAAGCTGTCCCTGACCACCATCGTTCTTTCCTCGATATCGACCTTCTGGATATCTCTCAGGTCCAGGATGATGTTCTTCTTGAGCGTCCCCGGTGACAGCTCGAACGCATTGATCTCCCACTTGTCGAGGTCCACGTAGGCCTCTCTGATCTTACCGACATGTTCGCCAACGGTGTTGACGACCTTGCACCCTTCCAGATCCTTCATCAACATTCACTTGCCTCCTTTGGCAGCTTTTCCTATGAGGTCGATATCCCGCTCCATGTTCGATATCCTGGCGTCCGCGGACAGCATGAACTCCTTCATGGAGCTTATCCTGCCTGTGATCTGTTCGTACCGCATATCGTATGCTTCGATATCCAGACCGGTCAGTATGCCGTATTCTTCGATATATGCCGACATGTTCTGGTCGAGATATTTCTCGATCCTCCCGTCGAGCAGTCTTCGCTTGTACTGCGGCGGCTCCTGTTCCTCCGGCTCCTCCCCGCTCCTTCCGAAGGCGGACCTGATCCATGATAGGAACCCTTTCCTTCCTTCTCCTTCCTCGATCACTTCTTCCTGCATCATTTCACCTCCTTCAGAGTCCCTCCAGATCGGCAATGGTCTTCTCGAGCCCGCCCATCCTCTTCTCCAGGGTCTTTCTCTTTTTCTCGAGAGAGGTGATGTCGCTGCCGACCGCCTGCAGTCTCTTTCCGATATCCTTCTTGAACTCCTTCACCCTGTCCCGGGTGACGAAGTCCCATTCTCCCATGATCCCCCTGAAGTTCTCTTCGAAGTAAAGCTGGATATGGGATGGCTCCATCCTCTTCTTCCTTCTCAGATGGATGAACCATGCAAGCGCCAGGAACCATGCGATCACAAGGGCGACTATGCCCAGCACTATCCAGAACGTTGTCCAGTCCCAGCTCATCTCTTACCACCTCCGATCAAACCATACTTCCGCCTCAATCTCTCGATCCTTCTCGATCCTTCATCGAGCCTCTGGTCGAATTCCTTCTTCCATCCCTCGAGGTCGGTCATTCTCTTCTCGTATCCTTCGAACTCCGGATCAAGGTCCGCGATATCGTTCCTGTCCGCGATCTTGTATTCGTCCATGAGGTCCGGAAGGTGCTCGACCAGGTAATGGTCAATCTTCCTGCCCATGGATACCGGGTGTTTCACCGAAAAAGCCTGTATGCTGCTTCCTATTGCCATCATTTCTCCTCCTCTTCATCCTTTTTTCGGAACCTGTCCCTCAGCTTCTGCCAATTCTCCTTCAGGTCTTCGGATAACTTCTTGTAGGGGTACAGTTCCACCTCATCTTCTTCCTCGACCTCGAGGTCCTCCATGTCGCCCTCCCTGAGGACCACATGGTCTTTTTTCGCAAATCTGTCCGAGACGAGCCTTACGACCTTTTGTTTTTTCCCCGCCCTCAACTCCACCAGTTCCATATCGTCATTCTCGAAGCTGTCCAGGTGGCTGGCATGTATCCTTGCCACACCGGAATCGACCGAGCCGATCGCACTCTTCACGACCTTCAGGGTCAAATGTTGCGTCTCATCGCTGTCTGTTTCGTTCAATATCGTTTCACCTCGTATGCATCTCGTCCCCCCGGAAAAGTTAGGGGGCTCTTATGTCAACTACTCTGGATCCATGTCTATATAATGATATTGATGTTTAATAAGAATTTTTGGACATAGATCCATAATATACATTTATGGCTTTTCGATACTTCTGCGTTTCATTTCGGTGGTGGATAAAAAAACGATAGTTTTATACGGGAGTTTTTATTTGGAGCGCTTCTATGTTCAGCTTCATCTATCTGCTGCTGCTGCTGATCGCAGCTCTCTTCTTCGGGAAGGTGGCAGAGAAGTTGAAGCTTCCGACGATAGTCGGGAACATCTCAGGCGGGCTGGTCTTCGGACCGATCCTCATCGCCGCTCTCAAGACGGTCGATACCATTTCCGGCGGAGATATCTTCCACCTGGTCGCGGAAAACCTTCTTCCCGAAAAGGTGGAGGAGACCACCTCCTTTCTCGTTGAGTTCTCCATCGTTATGCTGATGTTCGCATCGGGGATGGAAACCAGGATCAAGGATTTCCTGGCCTCGTTCAGGACCGGGATCGTTACGGCTTCCCTTGGAGTGATCTTCCCCTTCAGCCTGGGTTTCCTGGGGACTTACCTCTATCTCCATGATGTGATCATTGCTCTCTACGTGGGCGGTGCGCTCTCCATCACCGCGGTCGCCCTCTCCGTTGCAACCCTCATACAGATAGATGGCATACAGACAAGGTACGGGATGACCATCATAAATGCCGCCATAGTGGACGATATCATCGGGATCGTGATACTGTCCATTTTGCTTTCCATCTCCTCGACCGGACATTTTCCCGGTGCCCTCTCTCTGGGTTCGACATTACTTCTTGCCATTGCATTCGTCCTGATCGCCCTGTTCGTTCTACCCTGGCTTCTGAAGCTCATATACAAGGAGATAAAGGATATGCGGACCACCGAGGGGATCGGATTCACCATACTCATGGCCGGTCTTTTTGGGGTCATGGCCCATTTCATGGGCCTTCACCTGATGATCGGTGCGTTCCTCGGTGGAATGGCGATCAGGGAATCGCTGAACAGACAGACCAAGCAAGCTCTTGGTAGATGGTCATTTGGCTTCTTTGCTCCCGTATTCTTCGCCTGGGTAGGTTTCTCCGTCACGTTCTCGGGGGTGGCGATATCCTGGTTAGTGCCTCTTCTGGTCGTTCTGGGGATGACCGGAAAGGTCGTCGGTGCGGGTCTGGGGGCCAAGATCTCGGGTCTCAACTGGGCCGAATCGATCCTTGTTGGTGTGGGGATGAACGGACGAGCGGCGGTGGACCTGGTCCTTGCCAGTGTTGCGCTGGGCTCGGGGATAATCGACAGGGACCTGTACTCGGCGGTGGTCTTCAATGCGGTAATAATGGCCCTTGCGACCCCGACACTGCTCAAGATATTGAGCAGATATTTCAGGAAGAAAGGCTGGGTCGAGCAGAACGGTCACTGATGCAAGGTAGTTAACCGGAGGTTTGCATTTTGACCAAATGATTCGAATCAAAAGAGGCCCACACAGGATCCCCGGAGATGTTTATAGAAACGCCTATAGTTGAATTTTCCGGATTCATTGAAGAGCTATCAGAAGAGTTCAGGCCAATATGTAAACAGGAGCGAAGGTTTATACAGTTCAAAAGAGCCATTTCAGGCATAACCATATCAGAACACCCTACAATTGATAACATCAATGACTTGTTCCTTTAGTATACAGACCAATCAAATCTGAACAGGTTCGTAAACAGTGATTCCTGGAGCGAATACAAGGTAAACAGAACCAGTTTTGGAATGATCAACAGAGTGGAAAAGAATGAAGTGGTAATACTTGACGATCATATCATTATGAAATGCGGACCGAACATCTACAGGACGGACTATCATTTCGATCATTTTAAGGGTAAAAGCGTTTTTGGGCTAAATATCGTTGACCGTGCCTTATCGGGTGACGGAATATTTCCATTGCTTCAGACAATGTATCTCCGAAAAGGGGACAAACGGAAAATAGATAATAACCATCTCACGAAGACAGATATCCCGACACAGCATTTGTCCCAATTAGAGGATCTGGGATCGAACGTAAAGTGGGTCAAATTTGACTGCTGATATTTCTGCAAGTCATTGACGGATCATATTGAATCTTTGTAAAAGTGGATCAGAGTGAACGATGAATGAATCCACCATTAAAAACGAAAAGTTGTACTTTTTCGGGCGCCAACTTTATACAGCCTGTTGCACCAACAAGATAGGAATATGAGATGTTAAAACTTTCTCTGATCAAGTCCAACAAGAAAGGAATTCGCACATCAATATTCATTAATAATGATATAATGGGTATTATTTCTCATTTATCATAAATGTAAACATGGCTGAAGCTGATTTCTCGGAC
>JAFGJI010000165.1 GCA_016929175.1 Thermoplasmatota archaeon
CAACTCATCCTCGACGAATAGGGCAGGAGGCGGATCGAACGAGCTGCCCACGACACCCACATGGATCCTTCTCGTACTCCCGGCCTGGTCATCGTCTATGTTCCTCTGGACCAGGGAATGGACCTTCTTGACGAGGTCGGGGTTGATGTCGCCCTTGTATGACTTCATGTAGCGGTGAAGACGTTTGAAGTTCTCTATCTCGTGTATCTCTCGGAGCTTTTTTCCTTTGGGTGCTATCCCATCCTCGAGGACGAGAGCCGCTTCCCCGAGGGTGAGAGTGTTCCCTTCGATTGCAGTGGTGTGATGAATGTACTTGACCATCAGATCGTCCTGGTACTTCTCCAATTCCGAGGGATACAGGTCCTCGAGATACGTGCTGTAGAAGTTCCTGACCATGGCAAGATAGATCGAATAGAAATCGGAGAGGTACCTCATCTTGGTTTCCTTCGCCTCCATGTAGACCCGATACAGGACGGCCTTCAGGTCCATGAGCACCCGGTAGAATTCTGTCCTTTCCTCGAGACTTTTCTTGTCCATGCCCACAGGACCGACGGACTTCTCGAACCTCTTCTTCTTTCCCTTGTAGGAGGAGGTTGCTGAAACGTAGAGGTAGCGGTTGCCTTTGACTGTCCTTTCTTTGACGGATACCATGAAGGAGGGCAGGTTATCCCCCTAATTAATGATTTCTCCATTAATGTGCGGGGCAAGGTGGGATAACGACCTGGTCATTTAAGGAGCCATACAATTCCAGATCCCTGATAAGGAGGTAAGCATCGTTGTAAACATATTAGCACACAATAATGTTTACATAGTTGTAACGTCATATGCTTACGAGATTATGAGCAAAACAGTATCCATTCGGTTCGAGGAAGAAGAACTTGAACAGATAATGAAGATGGGGGTCAACCCGAGTGAGTTCATCCGAGACGTTGTTAAAAAAGAGCTGAGAAAGAAACGTGCCCTTGAGACATTGAAATGGTTGAGGGAGAATCGGATCGATGCTCCAGGACCCGATGGCACCCAGATCATACGAGAATGGAGGGATACAAGGTGGGCATAGTAATTGATACTTCAGCTCTTTTCAAATTGTTCTATGAAGAAAAGGATTCCGATAAGATGGATGCGTTGATGCAGCTCTTGATCAATCAAAGTGAGCAGGTATATTCCATTGACCTGATATTATACGAACTAGGTCAGATAGTGATCAGGAAGCATAGAATGAAAGCGGTCATGGCGAGGGATTTCCCGCAAAGATTATCAGCAATGAACATTGACATCCAATTTCCGGATGAGGGATTCATCAGATCGGCCATGGACATTGGAAAAAAACTTGACATTTCTTTCTATGATTCATGTTTTATAGCCATATCCGAGAGATTGGATCTCCCTCTGATCACCGAGGATAGTGAGATCTTGAAGAAATTTCCAAATTCGATGAGCATCTCGAATGCATATGATAAGTTCTCGAAGATGCTCATGAGAAATTCCATTTCTTCATGAGCAAGGCTCCTTTAAATCATATCCCACAAATGCTTGATCGAGGCGTATGGAGGCACGGTGGAAGAAATTGCTGCTGCTCCTGTTGGTTGGAGTCCTGCTTACCTTGATACTGTTTCCCATCGTAAAAGGCCAAAGTCCGTGTACCCGCTCAATACCTGCCGGTCACCCTGAGGATCCTGTCCTGAAGGTCCTTCTTCTCCTCGTCCATGAGGATGCTCTTTGCGGCGTTTATCTCCCTCATCTTCTTATGAGCTTCGTCCACATCGAAGCCCTCCTGGTGCATCGCCTTGTCGGGGTGGTATCTTGCAGCGAGGGTCCGATATGCTTTCTTGATCTCTTTCGGTGATGCCTTCCTCCCGACCCCGAGGACCTCGTAACAGTCGATCTCATGTATCCTTGTGGCGACGTCGAAATGCCTCAATATCTCTATCATCTGCTCCCTGTCGTCATGTGAGATGCCGTGGGTCTGGTGCCTCCTCCACACATACAAGGACGCCATGGTGAAGATAATAAAGACCACGACCATTATCGAGACCAGAAGTATGATGATGGTTCTCATCCTATCGTTGTCGTCATCGGGAGTCATCCTAAAAAGAGTGACCCAACCAAGGTCTGTTGGGGCGCCTGGCTCCACGGTCACGGTCATATTGGACCCTTGATAACCCGTCCTGCTGATGTTCAACAGGTATGTTCCCGCACCCGTCGAGATGTTGAAAAAACCGTCCCTGTCCGTCCTGTCGCTCATATTGTTATCAAGGCTGACCTTGAGATTGGGCATGAAATTCCCGTAACTGTCCACCACCACACCCGTGACCCACCCCGTATCGGTGGTGTTGAATGTCCATGTGAAATTAACGATCGAGTTCCCGGCACGGTCCCTGCCGGACATGATAACCGCATATTCGGTGTCATACTCCAGTGACCCGTTGCGATCAAGCTCTATCTGGCCCCCGTTAATGGTCACGTTACTGGTAATACCATTCACCCGGATCTCGACCGAATCGGGTACCAGGGTCTCGGAGGTGGAGATCCATATGGGCGCATCGATCTCGACATCATCCCCCTGGGGATTATACTGGATAACATAGGGGGCTAACGTATCAACCACGATCGATAGGGTGACCGTCCTGATGTTCCCAGCCCTGTCAAATGCTGTTACCCTTATCTCGTGGCGGCCGTCGGCAACGCTAGGATATTCATGGGAGGTGGTAGCCATGTAGGGATATGGTTGTGTGGAATCCATCTGGACCTCGTAATACGAGACCCCGGAGAGAGTGTCATCTCCTCTCCAGGTTACAAGGACCGAGGATCCGTTGAGGTTCTCCCCGTCATGAGGTGAATGGACCTCAAGCTGAGGCCGCTCCCTGTCAAGCATTATCTCGCGGTATTCAGTCAGGTAGTTACCGGCACGATCGAAGGCTCGGACCTCGAAGAGGTGAAGGCCTTCAGTGGCAAGGGTCACTATTTCCCTGTTAGCGTTGCCCTTGTCCACCCAGGCCCCTCCATCCAGCCTCGTCTCCACATGGTCCACGCCGGAGCCGCTGTCGGAGGCGGCCCATTCAAGCATCACGGGGTCGAGATTGGAGTATAGGGTCTCCGCTTGAGTGAAATGGATATCGGGTGTGTAAGTGTCGACCAGAAAGGATATCGAGACCGAACCCTCCCCGCCGTGCTCATCCATGCATCTGATCGTGAGGTCGTGATATCCTTCCAGGAGGTCATGCAACATTATCGAGGTGTTCTGACCGACCGAAATGAACATCCCCATATCGAGACTGTACTCGCTGGAAACGTTCCCATCACCATTCTCGACGGACCAGTTGGCCTCTATTGTCGTGCTATTGTATGCCCTGTCGTTCTCCGGATGTGTGATCACAATTGCAGGAGCCGCATCCACGGACAAGGGGAATGACCAGATCGTCAAGGCTGATAGCACAATGAGGGAAGAGACCTGAACTGCAGTGAGTGGTGCCGAACTCCTCATCACTGGCTTCAAAGCTTGGACATATATAAAAGTGACCGGTTTATGTCAGTCCCAAGGGATGTGTGAAGGGGGGGGAACTTTTTGAAAAAGTTATCACCAAAACGGCCGAAGAACATGCAGCATACCGCCAAGGGTTTATAAGCTTCATTTCATTCAGCTTACAAACCATGGGCCCATAGGGTAGCCTGGATATCCTGCTGGCCTTCGGAGCCGGTGACGAGGGTTCGAATCCCTCTGGGTCCGCTTTTTTCCAAAATATATCATCGATCAGAAGCTCGGGGCCGGAACGAAGAACATGACGATGAAGAGCCCCACATAGACGACCATGGTTATCAATGAGACCACAACTGCCGCAGAGTTCATGAAATTGCGCCCCTCCCCCTTTATCGATGTACGACCGATCCATAGACTCATCGGAGCGAGGGGGAGAAAGAACAGTCCCCCTAATGAAAGGGATAGGGCAAGCTTTGATTCCTCCTTGCTCTTGTGATCCACACCATCCTTCTCGACAACGTTCAGCCACTTTGGTCGGTAAAGATATTCTTTGGCATCAAGCCTTGCAGCCTGCCACCACCTTCTCCTTCCCTCGGTCCTTTCCCTTCTTCCTGGGAGAACCTTCTCCGCAACCTTTGCAATGCACCATTCCATACCGCCGACATATTCGACCTTCTCCCATGCCCGAAGGACCATCTCCCAGAGCAATAACGTCATCGGCATCATGACCAGTACCGGGAGCCACCAGCCAATATTTTCGGGATAGGGCCAGTTCCTTGACACGAAAGGGAACAGGCACATCAGAGCCCTGGGCATCGCATCTATGAACTGATACGTGTAGACCGAAAAGGCCACGTAACCGTATCTTCTGATGGAGAGTGTCCTCCTCCCGAATTCCCCGCCCATCCCCCGGAACTCCACAAGCCGGAGGACCAGAAGAACTCCGGCAAGCTGGCCTCCGGTGAGGAACAGGAACCACCAGAACCATAATGAAGGGTAAAGACCCGGGGGCTGGTAGAAATTGTCCATCAAGCGTTCCAAGTCGCCTATTCCAATGGCTATTACCACGATCGTGCCGATAAGCCCTGTCGAAGCAAGTCCGACCCCGATAAGGATCCCGTTCCGGGGGAGTTTTCTGGGGCAGTTTTTCTGGCATAGGTATATCCCGATGATGGACCCGATGAAGGTTACGGCCAGATAGGGAAAGAGCGGTTCGGGATTGCCTCCCAGGGGAAACATGACCGCTTTCAGTAAAATATCACATACGCTCGATTCCCCTATTACGGGATACTGGATATCAAGGCTCCCTACGATGGAGGACTCCCACTTCGCAAAAGGATACCCTGGAACTATCATCCTCAGCATCTTGTATACCGGCCCCGTCAGGGCTACTGACAATACAGCGAGCAGGGCATATATCCTGATGTTCCTTTTAACCTTGACATGGCCTCCGTTCCGGGAAAGCAGCCCCTGCACTATGCCGTTCACGATCACGCAGAAAGCGATGGTATGGATCGTTTCCATGTGGAACCCGCGGTAGAGGATGGTGGTCCACCTGTGGAACTTCCCCTCCACGGCGTACCCTAAAAAAGCATGGTACCCTATGGTCGACTCCACGAGCACTGCGGCCAGAAGAAGGAGCAGTCCTCCCACTATCTGGAACATCATGACCTTCTTCCAGGACTTTCCCCTATCCAGATTGCGGTACATCGAGATCATGTTGCCGATGGAGCTCACGAGAAGGAAGAAACCGGCCCACGCCGAGAAATAGACAACTATCAGGAAGAATAAAAGGCCGACCATCGGAACCCCTTCCAGATCCCCATCCTGGATCCAGCTGCCGTCGTACCATCTCATGATGACGTGGAACATTATCATCATCCAGATGGCGAACCCGCGCATGAAATCGATGCTCGAGAACCTCCTCATAGGACCGTCCCTCCCTGTTGATCTTCACTCGCTGCTCTACTTACAATGACCTCCCGTGGATTTGAGTGAATATATCGATTTAAACCTTTGCAGGAACATCCCATTCAACGGATGAATATTTCTTAAACGAGCAAACAATACATGAACGGATGACAGATAACCCGGGGACCGAAATGGAGCAACCGCATCTCGTGGATGCAGATAGGCTCCTGCGCTCACTGGGCACGGACAGGACCGGTCTCGATGAGATCAAGGTCGAGGGCTTTAGGGGGCTCTTCGGTCCGAACGAGCTGAAGGAGGGGAAAAAAACCCCGCTGGGGCTCAAGTTCCTCCGTCAGTTCACCGACCCTCTGGTTATAGTACTCCTCATCGCGGCTGCGATCACCGCGTTCATCGAACCGACCGGGGTCGACTGGATCGTCATTGCAGCGATCG
>JAFGJI010000002.1 GCA_016929175.1 Thermoplasmatota archaeon
AGCTTCTCCTCCATTCGCCGAACGGTCTGGATTTCACCGGGCCAGGTACACCCCTCGTCTGGACGACCAAGAAGCTGACGGTGATCGACATGAACGACAACTGGAAGATGGACCTGGAGGGGGATAGATACAGCGAGTTCGGGGACATGATGATCGAGTATGACATAGGATCGAACGGTGGAAAGATTACCTATATTTCCACCACGGGCCTCTTCACCGATAATGTGTTCGATAAATATGAGAACGAGGAGTTCATAAGGGCGTATATCCATTCCCTGATCCCAAACGGGGGGCGCGTCTTACTTGACACCTCAAAACAGTGGGAGAGGTATTCTCCCCACGTGACGGTCCTCCCGGAGTGAGGGCCAGGGGAATTCCAATGAAAGGGATCATTCTCGATATCGACGGGGTTCTCGTGAGAGGGAAGGAGATCATCAAGGGTTCACCCGAAGCCGTAAGGTCTTTCCTGGGCAGGGGTATGACCGTAACCTATCTCACGAACAATTCCACGATGACGAACGAGCAGACACTCATGAAATTGAGATCCATGGGTTTCCCGACAGCCTTTGTCATCGGTTCGGCCTTTGCCGCAGCGACGTATATCAAAGAAGAATTCGGACCTGCAAGGTGCCTGGTGGTCGGTGAGATGGGACTCCTTCAGGAGCTTGTCCTCGCAGGACATGAAGCCATAATGGCGGGAGATGGCAACCGGAGCTTCGACTTCGTGGTCGCTGGTCTGGACAGGACCCTCACCTATTCGAAGATCGATGACGCCCTGCATGCCATCAGAGGCGGCGCAAGGTTCATTGCCACCAACAGGGACCCCACGCTTCCGGTTGAGAAAGGAGAGGTCCAGCCTGGTGCGGGGGCGGTCGTCGCCGCGATCTCCACATGCAGCGGTGTCGACCCGATAGTGGTCGGGAAACCGGACCCGTATTCGACCGAACTTGCCCTGAAGAGGATGGGCCTTCAAGCCGAAGAGGTGCTTGTGGTGGGGGACAGGATCGACACTGATATCGCAGCTGGAAGGGCTGCAGGCTGCCATGTGGCTCTCGTCAGGACGGGAGATATGGTGGACCTGAGCGGGTCTTCCCTGCCTGTATACAGGGACCTGCTGGAACTCTCCGAAGAAATTCTTCGGAAAGGAAAATGACGGGTTCATTCCAGGAGTGGATCTATCCGCTCCATGACGGACCTTCTCACGTTCTCCTCCGTGAAGACCTCCAGATTGCCTTCAACGGTAACGATCGGGATGCCCGCTTTCTCAAGAATATCAAGGGTCGGTATGACCTTGTCGTAGAACTCGAAGAGCCTCATCTGTATCCTTTCGGCGGTATCATCGGCCCTCTGGACAAGCTCCACTCCGCAATCATCGCAGTGGATCCCGTCCCTGGACGGTTTGAACTCTATGTGATGGACCTTCTTACACGATGGGCAGATCCTTCTTCCCACCGTCCTGTCGATTATCAGCTTGTCCGAATTGTTCACAAGGACGATAAGGTCGATCCTCGTACCGTTCTTCTCGCAGAGGTAAAGGAGGAACTCAGCCTGATCGGGGGTCCTCGGATAGCCGTCAAGGACGAAACCCTTGTATCCTCCTTTGGAAAAATATTCGGCGAACAGCTCGTTCGTGGTCCGGTTCGGGACGAACCTTCCGGAGTTCATGAAGTACTTTGCCTTGAGCCCGAGGAAGACCGGTCTGATGTCCTCAAGGTCCGGGAGCTGCTCTTTAATGGCCTTCTCTATGAACTCGTCTTTGACGAACGTGTCATTGATCTCGTCGTAGAAGGCTTCGAGGTCTCCTTTGAACCCGGAATCATCGAAGGAACCCACGTATTCCCTGAATATATTTCCCGTGGACAGCTGCTCGAGTCCGAACTCGCTGACGAGCACGTCTATCCTCGGCTGTTTTCCGGCTCCGGATTTTCCGGTGACGATGATGTTTTGGATATCGCTGCGCTTGACCATTCGGTCCACCTTCGGGGGTCTATCAAGGCATCCTTTATAACGTTTTTGAAGGAAAGCTGGACCGAGGTTGAAAATTGGACCTTTACGTGCATTTTTATCCTTATATCCTTATTTGGACCGAAAATACGGATATATAACGAAGCTGTTGATATGGTGTGGCTAAAATGGTCGATGGCATGGAGAAACCCGGAACGGGAAATATCATCATCGGGTTTCAGATGCTGCTCATCAGCGTGATGGGGGCGGTTTTGGTTTCGAGCAGCGTGGTTAGGGTCTGAGAAGGAATGGACGATCTGCCTTCAGATCAGTTCATTACTCTTCGGGCTCCTTCTCTCCTGCATTTATCTTCTTCCTGGCTGCAGTTATCAGGAGCAATGCCGTAATGATCAGGAGCGATACGATGATGATGGCCGTCCAGAGAGCGGCAGATCCCGTGTCGTCATCTTTCTCTTCGTCCAATGGCTCCACATAGACATCGATCTTCACAGAGGACCCACCCTGGACGCTGTCGGCCCCCATACCTTCGATACGGAACTCGAGCGTGTGGACTCCCGTAAAGTATATCTCGATCGGGCCGAGCTCGACCCATGTCTCGTTCCCGGGCGCCATCAGCGGTATGGAGACATTCCCAATGCAAATGTCATTATCGTCGATGTATAGAGCCATAAATGGCCCGTCCATGGTCTCCGGCAGGAGCAGATCCTCTCCCTCTCTGTGGACGAGCAGGGTGAAGGTATGGTTCGCACCATGCTCGAGAACATACCTTTCATCCACAAGAAGGCTCATGGGTGAGATATCCAGGGAGACTATATGGAAGGAGTACGGAAGGAAATGGAATCCGATCGACAGG
This sequence comes from Thermoplasmatota archaeon, assembly GCA_016929175.1. Taxonomy (GTDB): domain Archaea; phylum Thermoplasmatota; class Penumbrarchaeia; order Penumbrarchaeales; family Penumbrarchaeaceae; genus JAFGLL01. The sequence goes on from JAFGJI010000002.1 coordinate 2,819, forward strand.
TCATGGATGAGCGGCTCCGACATGTTCCTGTCGATAAAGAGGCGGATGGTAACGTTCTCCACATCACCGTTGTCCATGTCGAAAGCATTGTAATCCAGCAGGACCTGGAATGACATGTCTCCATCATAAGGAATGTAACGAGGACCTATCGGAACAGAGAGCCAAGGAGGCGCATTCAGGAGTGATGCTGAAACGTTGCATCCCACGTTCCCCATGTTGGTGACATTCACCTGGAAGGTCCTTGCCTGGTCATGGTCGAACGGGAGCTTCTTTATCGGCCCGCCCATGGTCTCTGCCTCTATTGCAAAGACGGGCAGTATGTACATCATGATGGGGAGCGAGACCTTCGTTTCATCGGGCAGTGTCTCGTTCATGGACCGGCCGTCGATATGTATGATATAGGGATCGTATAGGCCCTCGCTATCGGGCCACAAGGTTGATGGGTCGCTGTCGGCACACAGGTTCACCGGGACCTGGAATGTGATCACCGCATCAATGGTCCCGCCCGGTTCTATCTCGTTCCCGGAGAGGTCGGGGAGGAGTTCGAGCTCGAGTTCATCCGAGGTGATGGAGAACGTATCATTGCAGTTGCCCATGTTCGTCACGCTGATATTCAGCTTGACGGTCTCACCCGGGCTCCCGATGGTCCTGTTATCCTCGCATTCGATAACGAGAGCGTGTCTTTCGGGAATGGAGAACAGGAACGTTTCGGTATCAAGGAGTATGTCCGATGGTCCTCCTCTGGCCTCCACGATGATCTTCGGAAAGTCCGGTGCTTCGGTAGCCGGATATGTCATCGGGACAAAGACGTGCATCTCCACACTAACGGTCGTCATGGGACCTATGCCTTCGGAGAAAAGCGATTCATCGATATAGACGACCCACTCTGATGGTCTATAGGTCACTCTTAAATCCTGATAACTGTCCCTGTCGTTCCCCGTGTTCGTGAAGTTGAACGACACAATGTTATCTTCGCCTGGTTCCAGGGTCATGGGTTCCTCGATGCTCTCGATGTCCCCCCCGTATAGGATGTCCGTAAAGATGAAACCCGGAGCCGAGGTGGTGGTGTAACCGGTTTTGGAAGAAGTGACATTGATCCTCAGGATCACACTGTAGAATCTCGGAGAATCCAGAGGCACCGTCACCATTATGATGACATTGGATATCTGTCCCTGGTGTACAGAAGGTTGACCGGTTCCCGATCCGAAGCCGAATTTCCAACCATTGTCCAGGTGGACCTGGTCGACGGAAATGTCCAGATTGAAAAGATCATCGAAATTCCCGGTGTTCTTCAGCCAGAATACCACCTGATGGGACCCACCAGGTGTCAGATAGACGGATTCTCGATCCGGTTCCATCAG
>JAFGJI010000166.1 GCA_016929175.1 Thermoplasmatota archaeon
AAGATCAGTGTCACCAGCACGAAATGAAAGGTCGTTCTTCCCTTCATTTCCCCGCGCGAGAGAAGGAGGGCCATCCCCGCCCTCATCGTTGATATTGCCAGCGCGAAAAGAAAGAAGCCTAGCAGCTGCTCGGATGTTGCATCGAACTGTACGAAGAGCTGGCCCGATGTGAATATCAGGAACAGCCCGGATATGCCCAGGGAAAGCGAGAGCATCAGGAAAGGCCTGTCAGGACGGTCCCTGAACTTCTTTCTCCTGATGTAAACATGCCACATCAGAGCCTCTGCCAGTGCTAGAAGATATGCACTGATGACGAACCATGTCGGGCTCCCCGGATCGAGCCCCGAGATGGAGAAGAGGTGTCCAAGGGTGACGACAATTCCCATGAAGATACCGATTACGAATGTCTTCATGGTGTCCTCCTCCTCTATCACCCTCTCGTATCTGCTTGTTATCAGATAGAGCAATCCGAAGGTCGGAACGAAACCGATTATGGTTCCCAGCATCAGGGCGAAGAATACACTCGCCATGTTCGGGGCGATGAAGGATAGTGTTATAATACCTTTGTCATGCCCTCAACAGGGCATACATGCATCTGATGTGCCTGGGCGATGCAATATCGTCACATGTATCAAAAAAGCCTTAAAGGTGGAAGATGCTGGACTTGGTATGGAACATGGTAAATGGACCAGATACCTGCCGGTGTTGCTTGTACTGATCATTTCCATTCCCATAGTGACCGTCTCCCAGTGGACCGATTTCAAGGAGGCAAGGAGGCTTGCGGAGGATGTAGTGGATTCGTCGGGGTTCTTCTCGGGTTTCTCGGAATCCACGACGACCACGATAGATGTGATACCGGATACGGTCCTGGATTCCACGATACCAAATGCAAAAGAGAACATCACATACACCGATTCCGAGGGAAACGTGCAGAACATAACCCAGGATACGGGGAGGAAATCCATCATCAAGGGTGTGGTGACGACATCCATAATGCTCGGCCTTGCCGTGGCCGCGGCTTTCGGGATATTCTTCCTTTTCCGAAAGAGGAGGAAGCTTACGCTAAAGATGATCTTTGCCATTGCACTGGGTCTCTGCTCATCCGTCACAGTAATGCTGTATCTCTACCTGATGAGGTTGTTCATCAACGATGTTCTCAATTTGGGACTGAAAGAGAACGGGGTATTCTTCGGTATTATCGTGGTGGTCGGACTTATCGTCGGTATCGCAATTGTTTACAATATGGTCTTCAGGTCCCTTGACCCGAGAAGGAAGAACCCTGCCCTGATAGCTTTCTGTATCGTCCTTGGCCCTTTCCTCGCCATTGTACTCCCTGTCTGGGTGGTGATATTCCTCCTTGCCGGTGTGGCCATCTGGGACCTCTGGGCAGCGAAACGCGGGATAATCAAGGAGATGATCCACCTCTCGGATGAGCACAGGAAGGAGGAGAAGAGGAGTGCGAAGGCCTCCCCCTCCACAATATACCATCAGAGTTCTTCCAGGAAAGACAACAACCCTATCAGGGCCGATGTGTCACCTCAGGTTTCCCCGCCTGCAAGGAGAAAGAAGCTCATCGATGTCGGCATAGGTGAGGATATCACCTCCTACGGCCTCTACGAGGGAAAGGACTTCGCCCTGGGTATAGGGGACTTCATCTTCTTCTCTGTCCTCATCTCCGCCACCTTCAAATGGATGATGCTGAAGATACCATTCATGGGATACTACAATTTTGGGTGGGGGGAGCTGCTTGCCGTCCTGGTAACCTTCGTTGTAATGGTTACGGTCATGATCGGGTTCAAGCAGACCCTTTCCTTCCTTGATAAGGAGAACGTCATGCCGGGCCTTCCCCTCTCGGTGTTGTGGGGGCTGATAGCGTTCTTTTCTCTTTCGATGTTTCTCGAGATCGTGAACCTGATCGGTTTCGGCACGATAGTGAATCCCTTCTGATGGGGAATGTTATTTTATCGCCCGTATCCATACAGGTGATATGAGATCATCAAAGAAGGGAGACAGGAAACGGGGGAACCACCCTTCTGGGTCGTTCATTCAGAACCTGAAGATGTTCAGCAAGGGAGAATCGAAGAACATAGGCCGGCCTCCTGGCGACCTGGTGTTCACGGGAGAGAAAAGAACGGAAAAGGTCACCATCGACCTGATCGAATATGACAGCGACCGCTTCTTTGAGAAGGAGGTAAAGGATGTCATCAAGACATTGAAGGGGGCCTCTACGGATACGGTCACATGGATCAACATCAACGGACTCCACGATGTGGAGCTACTTGGCAGGATCGTGGAAAAGATAGGGATCCACCCCCTGGTCATGGAGGATATAATCAATACAGATCAGCGCCCCAAGGTAGAGGTTTACGATGACTATCTGTTCGTTGTCCTCAGGATGCTCTATTACAATGCCAACGGCAAGGACATCCGGAACGAGCAGGTGAGCCTCCTTCTGTGCAAGGACTGCCTGTTGACCTTCCAGGAGTACAAGGGAGATGTCTTCGAACCTATAAGGGACCGCATCAGGAAGAACAAGGGGCGCATAAGGAAGATGAAGGCGGATTACCTGGCGTATTCACTGATAGATGCCGTAGTGGACAACTATTTTTCGCTTCTGGAGACCGCTGGCGATCGGATAGAGGCCATTGAAAAGGAGCTTTCCGAGGACCCGCAGGAGAGGTCTCTCAGGTCCATCCATGAGATGAAGAGGGAACTCATACTGATGAGGAGGTCCGTCTGGCCCCTGAGGGACGTCGTCCATGCGCTTGAAAGGGAGGAAGGAGGCCTGATAAGCCCCGGTACGGTGGTCTACCTACGAGATGTTTACGACCACACGGTCAGGGTTATGGATGCAGTCGAGACCTACAGGGACATGGTGTCGGGCCTTCTTGAATTGTACATGTCCAGTATAAGCAACAGGATGAACGAGATAATGAAGGTCCTCACTATTATAGCCACCATATTCATACCTCTTACGTTCATAGCAGGTGTATACGGAATGAACTTCAACCCCGCAGAATCACCTCTCAACATGCCCGAGCTGAACTGGTTCTGGGGTTACCCCTTTTCACTGGGCTTGATGCTGGTTTCCGCTTTCATAATGTTCATGTTCTTCAAGAAGAAGAGATGGATATGAGCAATGGACGATATCATTTATTATAATCCCATGCTGATACCCATGAAGGTGGAGGTATCATGAGAAGGATGACCATCACGGGCATCGTGCTGTTAATTGTGGGTGTTGTAGCGGCCGTCGGGTTGATAGGTGGAGGTCTGGCCCTGAGGTCCACGAAAGACCCGGAAAGCTCCAACGACGGGATCATCACCAGTTCAGGGGGGGTGGCGGAGCTCGGAACGGGAACATATCAGATATGGATGAAGGACAGCGTTTCCGGACCCATGATGGTTCGGGCCCCGGATAACGATACGTTCTCCGTGGAGCGTTCATCGGACGATGTCGAGTTCGGGGACCTGTCTCTATGGGGGAAGTTCAAGGCCGATGAAAGAGGGGAGTACAGGTTCGAATACGTAGGTACAGGGGACCTCTATATCACGGAAGAGATACCTCTTGGGACCTATTCGGGGATGGTATACATCGGGGGGATCGGTGGTTTATTGATGATCATCATCGGAATCGTTCTGATAGTGATCGGGACCGTACGACAGAAGAAAATGGACCAGGAAAGCTTCTTTCAGGATGCCCCGGAAAGATAGAACGAAAGACCTGCCACCCCGTTTTCACAGCTCATAATGGTGGCAAGGAGGAGCGGTTGTGATCAATTCCAGCAATGTTTAACTACAATATGGGAAATCACCGACCCCTCAGAAACTGCCACTGTGGCTTAGAGGTATAGCGACT
>JAFGJI010000167.1 GCA_016929175.1 Thermoplasmatota archaeon
CGTATCCTCGATGGCTCGACCGGACCGTCTATAAATGGGGTCTTCCTCCCGGTCGCCGCGTCTTTCTGGCGAGATTGGATATGCTTCCTGGCCGAGGAGAACAGAACCTCCGAGATGGCAGATTCCAGGCAGTTAAGAAGAGCCCCCTCGTTCCCGAACTTCACGATGTCCTTGGTCGGGTGGACGTTCACATCCACCTGTTCCATGGAAGCAGAAAGTGATATAACAGCAAGGGGAAAGCGCCCTTTCATCAATCGTGACCCGTACCCCCTTCTCACTGACTCCACCAGGGACTTGTTTCGGATCAACCTGCCGTTCAGGGAAAAGGTTATCCCCGCCGAGTTCGACCTTGTATCCCAGGGGAGCGATATCAGACCGCTGATGCTTATCGATCCGCATTGTTTCCCGGGAACCTCGAGCATCGCTCGCGCGGTCTTCGTGCCGAATACCGAGGCCACGCGATCCCTGAGCCCGGCCCCCGGGGGGCTGTTCAACCTTTCCTCACCGTCCACCTCGAACCGTATCCCGACCTCCGGGTGAACCATTGCCAGCCGGGAAAGGAGGTCTATGCATGTTGCACTCTCAGCACTTACGGAGCGCAGGAACTTCTTCCTTGCCGGTACATTCTCGAAGAGGTCCGTTACCGTGATCTGCGTCCCGGGTGGGCACCCCACCGGTTCGAGGGTGACCATCCGGCCTGCCGATACCACCGCTTTCATCCCGGAACCTTCGGATGACCCGGCCTCCCGTGAGACCAGTTCGACCCGGGACACGGCAGCTATGGATGCCAGGGCCTCTCCCCTGAACCCCAGAGTGCCAAGGCGGGACAGATCGTCAATGGAAATGATCTTTGATGTCGAGTGGCGTGTGAACGCCACCTCGACATCCTCGCGGGACATACCGCATCCGTCATCGATAACGGTGATCCGCTTCGTCCCTCCCTTCCCGATCTGGACCCTGATGTTGGCTGCACCGGCGTCCAGAGAGTTCTCGACAAGCTCCTTGATGACGGAAGAAGGTGATCCCACAACCTCCCCGGCGGCGATCTTGTTCACCGTGGACTGATCGAGTATGCGGATCCGCCTTGCCATCCCTTGGTAAAGGAAAGCGGAAATATTAAGGGTTTCCAGTGTTTAGACGGCGCACCCATGACATCCCATGAGAACAAGGACATCGAACACATAGTTGGCCTGGAAGATCTCTCTCCCCGGGTGGCCGCCCACATGAAGAGGAAGGGCATCAAGGAGGCCACCGGGCCGCAGAAGGTGGCCATCGGGCCTATCTCGGATGGCATGGATGTCCTTCTGATAGCACCTACGGGTCTTGGGAAGACGGAGGCGACCTTCGCACCCCTCATGGACAGATTGAAAGGGGATCCCCCCGACGGCATCGGCATCCTTTACATAGCCCCTTTAAGGGCTTTGAACAGGGATATTTGGGAAAGGATCAAGAACTGGTGTGACGAGGTCGGACTTACCATCGGTGTAAGGCATTCCGATACCAGTCAGTCCGACAGGACCAGAATGTCCCGGAAACCCCCGCACATCCTGGTGACGACCCCGGAGACCCTTCAGATAATGTTCACCGGGAAGAGGCTCCGGAAGGGGCTCGAGACGGTCTCCTCGGTCATCGTTGACGAGGTCCATGAGCTGTACGGAAGTGAGAGAGGGGCACAGCTCGATGTTGCATTATCCAGACTCGACAGGATCGCCGGAAGAAAGGTGCAGAGGATAGGGCTCTCCGCCACTGTATCCAACGCCGGGGATGTGGCAGCTTTCCTCGGTGGTCCCGGAAGGCAGGTCAAGGTGATCAGGGGGCAGTGGTCCAAGGACTACTCCTTCCTCGTAGAGTCCCCCAAGGCTAATGATGAGGATCGAAAGATGGGAAAGGCCCTTGGATGCACCCCGAAGATAGCGGCGGTGGTCCGCAGGATCAGGGAACTCCTGGAGGAGGTAAGATCGGCTTTGATATTCGTCAATTCCAGGGACCTTGCCGAGGCCTTGACAGCAAGGCTGAGGGCCTATGACGAGAGCTTCCCGGTCGGCATTCACCACGGATCGCTGTCGAAGGAGGCCAGGGAGGATATGGAGCGCCTTTTCAAGGAGGGCGGGATAAAGGCCCTGGTCTGTACCTCTTCCATGGAGCTCGGGATGGACATAGGGGTGGTCGACCTTGTTATCCAGTTCAAATCCCCCAAGGAGGTTTCCAGGCTCCTCCAGAGGGCCGGGAGGGCCGGGCATCAGGTCGGCGGCCTCTCCAGATGCGTGATCATGGCGACCGAGACGGATGATATCATGGAATCCGGGGTGATAGCGTACCTTGCGAAAAAGCATGACCTGGAAAAGGTCCGGGCAAGGAAGATGATACTCTCGGTCCTTGCCAACCAGGTGCTGTCCCTGCTGGTTGCGGAGAGGGACCTGTCAGTGGACGATCTGATGGAGATCATCTCCGGGACATATACCTTCTCCGGGATCTCAAAGGAGGAAGCGGTCGAGCTTCTGCGCTTTCTCAACGACTCCAAGGTGATATTCTTCGACGAGGAAGAATGTATGGTCCACGGGGGTAGAAGGCCCCGTGAATATTTCTACGAGAACATCTCCATGATACCCGATGAGAAGGTGATGCTCATAAGGGACCTCTCCACGAGATCGATACTAGGGTCCCTTGATATGGACTTCGTCCTATCGAACCTCGAGCCGTATTCCAGGTTCATAGTCCGGGGCCAGCCCTGGAGGGTTGTCGACATTGGCGACGAGGAGATCACGGTCGAGCCCGTGACCGAGCTCGGACCCGTGCCTGCCTGGTCAGGTTCCGACATCCCGGTCCCGTGGGAAGTGGCCAGGGAGGTCTCCGTTGTCAGGAAGGAAACCATAAGGTGGTTGAAAGGGGAGGCAAGGAGAGCGAGGTCCTTCGACAGGCTCCCGCTCTCCGGGGAAGCAAGGGAGATGGTGGTCTCACAGCTCCGCGAGATGTTGGAGGAAGGCTTCGTCACTCCTGACAGGGACACGGTGACAATAGAGATAGGAATGGACGGGGCTGTCATAGGAATATGCGGGGGCACCCGGGTGAACGAGACCATCGGAAGGATGGTGGCTTCCCTTATGATGGCAAGGTACGGGGGCACCGTGATAGTGGATCACGACCCTTACAGGATACTGCTCATGGGAGACCTGAGGTTGAAGGCTCCCGACATCCAGTGGGCCCTGAAGCAGGTCCCGGTCCCTGACATGGAGAAAATGGTCCCGGTCCTCCTCCGTAACTCTCCGCTTTTAAGATGGCAGATGCTCCATGTGGCAAAGAAGTTCGGCGTCCTCGGTGCGAAGATAGATCCGGCCAGGTTCCCCCTGAAGAGGCTGATGGCAATATGGAGGGACACCATC
>JAFGJI010000168.1 GCA_016929175.1 Thermoplasmatota archaeon
GACTTCGAGAGGGACGAGGAGTATTGCCCCTATCATAACGAGAACTTCAACGAAGCGGAATGGGAGGAGCATCTGGACGACTGTTCGATGTACGATGAAGAGCAGTGATCACTCGTATCGTTTGCATCTCTCGCAGTAAGGACCGAACCGGTTTTGAACGAGCATGGAACCGCATCTTGAGCAGTTGATCTTTATCCCATCTCTATACGCTCATCGGGAGTCAGAACGATACCCCTCTGGGACTTTTTACAGAGGAATCGTAGGGTCAGTGATCCGGTAAAAAAGATCCAATTTCTTTCTGCAAAGAGTTCATTCATCTGATGGAATTTCTCGTGATAGTGTTCATTCAACTGTGATCGGACTCACTCTTCCGACGGTCCCATCTGCTGCAGTTTTTCTATCTGCTCGTGGATGGCCTCCTTAAGTTCTTCTGTGGTGATATCGTCTTCGGCCTCTTCCCCACTTGGAGCAGGAACCCCGTACAGCTGTTCATACGATAGGTATTCCTGCTCTCTCTCCTTCTCAAGAGCTGCTCTTTCCTCTTCTCCCCGTTTCAAAGCTTCCTCATCCATCTGTTTTTTCTTCCGCAGGAAGAAGAATATTCCGAACGCAAGCAGTATTATGACCACCACCACTATCGCAACAGTGATCAACAGGGTTGAAGTGGATGTCTCTCCCTTGGTTACCTCTATCTCGAATGTTAATGAGTTTGTATCTATTCCATCGGTGACCTGAACAATGACGGAGTGAAGCATTACCTGGTTGTCCTTCGGTGTCCATCTGATCATTCCAGTTTCCTCGGAGATTGACATTCCATTGGGAGCTTCCAAGAGAGAGAATCTCAAATTCTGAATGTCCTCTGGGTCCTGGTCCGTGCATGAGACCTTTAGCTTGAAACTTGTTCCAGCAGGAACCTCATGATCGTCAACGTGTTTGAACGTCGGGCAGTAGTTCACCCTGAACGAGAGGATGCCGCTTGTGCAGGTCCCAAAAGTACAGCCATCGTTCGGGAGCACGCTCCAGTAATATGTCTTTCCAGGATCCAGTTCGGATACGTTCAATTTGGTCGCTGCTAGTTCCTCGATATAGAGTGCTTCCTCCCTCATCCCTGCAACGAATGCTTCCGTCTCATGCAGATAGATATCGTACGTGAGCGAGTCATCTTCTGGGTCGGTTCCTTCCCACTGCAGAGTGATTACTCTAGAAGATGTCCTTTCACCATTCAAGGGACCAATTATCGTAGATGCCGGAGGCTCGCTTGCGATCACCGTGATCGTGAACGTATGCAGATTGAAGTTCAGACCGTCGCTGACCTTGATGGTCACTTTCAAATTATATGGCTCCTGTGTGAACCAATGAATCGAAGCGGTCCATTTGATGATACCGGTTTCCTGGTCGATCTGAATATCGGAAACCGGTTTCGATTCTATCGAGTAGATGATGAACGAATTGATATCCGGGTCGGAGGCATTCGCATCGAACGAATAGAATTGTCCATGTTTGATGTTCACATTCGGAGGTACATCGATCCAGACAGGCTTGCTGTCAACGTCCTCGATGTGAAGGGTGAATATGTGGCTGTCCATGAGGCCTCCGAGATCTTTCACGGTGACGTTGACGGACCAGTCGCCAACATCGAACGGACCCGGAGTCCCCTCCACTATTCCTTTTTGAACATCGATAGTAAGGAAGTTAGCATCCGTTGTCAGCTCCCAGATGAAGTCCTCCGTATTGTCAGGATCATGTGCTTCGTAGTCCCTGTAGTATTTCTCTCCTTCCTTTCCCGTCTTGATATCCATTGATAATATGACCGGAGGCATGTTCAGGTCTATGACGGTCAGCTGGAACGATGTTGAATTGACCCCTCCATTACCATCGTTCACGATGACGGACAGATTATGAACTCCCACCTCCTCGTTCGTGGGCGTCCCAGTCAACCAACCGGATATCTCATCGATGGACATCCATGTATTGGCCCCTATCAAGGTCCATTTGATGCTCCCCTGTCCATCGTCAGTTGAATCGAAATCGCATTTGTACTGTTCACCTTCTTTTACCTCTGTCACGGGTTCTGTGAGAATGATCGGGAAAACATTGTTAACGGTTAAAACGAACTCCTGAACATCGAAATGACCGATATCATCGCTGAGGGTGAACGAAACGGATACGGTACCGACATCCTCATTGTCTGGAGTTCCTGAAAGGACCAGTGTATCAACATCGAACGTCAACCAATCGCATTTGATCGTGTATGTCCAGGTCGGATCATCGGCATATCCGAGGTTCGAATACTGGACTCGATATAACTCGTCCTCATTTGTTATTCTGATCGGGTCTTTCGGTCCGATCTCAACAAGTATGCAGACCATCACCTTTGCTGTCTTCGATGGATCCTCTGCTGAAGAGATTGTCAGGTTCTCGAGCATCCTGGTCGAGTTCGGTATCCTGAACCAGCCTCTGTAGACTCCGGTATTGAGATCCGTTTCATTGAACCGCATAACGAGGGGTGTTGGATCTGTTTCAGATGAGATATTCACGAAGGCGCTGTTCTGGGTCAGCTCGTTCGCATCCTGCCCCACGACCTCGATATAGAGTGTTTCGTTCAACTGGACCTTGTCTATCTCTTTCGAGTATGAACTGTCCGAGCGGACCTTCAACGAACTTATCGACAATGGTCTGAACGGTATATCGACCTTGACATTGGAATTGAATCTTGGGTCCCTGCATGAGGCCAGTCTGATGTTCTCGAGCCAGATAAAATTCTCAGGGACCTGGAATTCTGTTCTGTATATGCCTGTATTGATGTCGGTCTCCTGAAGAACGAGCGGATAAGGGACAGGCACGCTATACTCTGTGGAGATGTTCACAAGTGCGATGTTCCTCGAGATCGAATTCGCATCTTGTCCAATGACCTCGATGTAAATGGTCTCTCCAAGTTCCACCTTGTCCACTTCTATTGAATACTGATCGTCATAGTAGGTCCCGAGCGAGTTTATGGATGTGGGTCTGAAGGGATGATCGATGAAGAGCGTATCGAATTTAGTGGGATCTTTCCTTGAATAGAATTTCAGCGTGTCGAGATACAATGTCTTTGGAGGGACCTTGAAGATGCCTCTATAGGTCCCGGTGTTTAGACCTGTTTCCTTGCACCCGACCCTCATCAACCCGAACGATCCCGGTCTTGAGGTCACATTGACCACGGCAGTGTCAATATTGGAAGCATTGCTGTCAAGACCTTTGACCTCGATATATAATGTGTCCCCGATATCTGATATCGTCGTGGGGGTTGAAAATCCGATGTCAGAATAGAGGTCCACCGAATAGACATCTAGCGGTTCCGAATAGCTATAGCCTGATATCAGATATGTCTGACCAGCACTATTCCCTTTTTCATTATTATTCTCTGATCCTATCAGAAAATCGTCAGTACCGTCCCCGTTCACATCCCCCACACTGGAAATTGAAGATCCTACTCTTATATCACTCTTTTGGCCCCAAAATGATGCGTCGACGTTGGACAGGTTCATATCCCTATTCCATTCGGAAGATTTCCCATATATCAGATATATCTGACCACGATTATTTCCGCTCTCATAATTATTGCGCGAGGCTATCAGAATGTCATCATATCCATCCCCATTGACATCTCCTGCTTGTGATACCGGACTACCGGAACAATCATCATCCCTCTCCCCGATGAACGATGCGTCTGATCGGCTAAGATCCGTATCCATAGCCCATCCAGAGGCTTTTCCAAAAATCAGGAATGTCTGACCCCTATCAATACCCTCACCATCTTTTTTATAAGCACCAATTAGGAGATCATCATACCCGTCCCCATTCACGTCACCAGCACCAGACACCGAATAACCTGATTCATCTCCAGCTGCCTCACCGATGAATGACGCATCGGCTGAAGAAAGATCCATATCCATACTCCAACTTGTTGATCTACCTAAGTATAGATATGTTTGACCAGCATCTGATCCGCCCTCGTCGTTCCCAGACGCTCCAATTAGGATATCGTTATATCCATCCCCGTTCACATCTCCTGCTCCGGAAACCGAAACCCCTAAAGAATCACCATTTTCTTCACCAATGAATGATGCATCCACAGAGCCCAGGTCTTTATCCATTGACCAGCCAGAGGCCTTCCCGAAAATAAGATATACCTGACCAGATGGACCGTTCCCAGACACTCCAATTAGGATATCGTCATATCCATCTCCATTAACATCACCAGCTGCTGATAACGATCTAGGAGATAAATCAGAAGAACTTTCTCCTAAGAACGAAGCATCTGATCCAGATAGGGGTGTGTCCATTGACCAACCTGATTTTTTTCCAAAAATCAAATAAGTCTGACCAGCACAATTTCCATTATCATCATTACAATTTGCCCCGATTAGTATATCATCATTCCCATCACCGTTCACATCTCCTGCTCCGGAAACATAATACCCGGAATTATCCCCAGTATCTCCGCCTTCCCCCAAGAATGATGCATCAGCATTGGACAGGTTCATGTCCATGGTCCAACCCGAAGCTTTACCAAAGATAAGATACGTTTGACCCGCTTGATGCCCAGCTTCATCATCGCAAAAAGCTCCAATAATAAAATCATTGAAACCATCACCATTCACATCTCCCACACCAGAAACAGAATTCCCTGAACGATAACCCGCAGCCTCTCCGATGAATGACGCCAGAGATGCTTCAGAGATGTTCATGTCCATGGTGAGATCATCATTTCGTGTGGATGGTCCGTTCATACCCATTGTTTCGATAGTGAAGTCCATGAACGTCATTGCCGAGGCAATGAAGAACGGCGCAACTAGTACAGCTACTATCCTTCTCATTGTGGATCCCCCGTTAAATGACCATGTGGAAGTTCAATTCGAGACGTCGGCTCCCTGCTCGAATTACAATAGGGGGAATGTTCTTACATGAATAAATATTTAATCTGGTAATGGTTTAAATTTTTGGACTTTTTTATAAATTATTGGTTGGATATGGAAATTTTACCATGGAAAGGGATAGTTGTCCATAAAGGGGGTTGGGAGATATGGCGATCCTTCTCGATGAACCCGGCAATGTCGATCCAGTTCGGATGGTCCCCCTTCAACAACCAGGCAACTATCATCAACTCCTTGCTTACAAGCTCCCAGGGGAACTCCTTTACCTTGTTCCCCAGGAGCTACAACTCTCTGATCATATTTGCCCTGGACCATTCTACCTCGATCAATGGCCCTCTTTTCTTATTCTCATCAAGAGAGCAGATATGAGTGTATAGAAGCGATTCCAGGTACATGGTCTCCAGCGATTAAATGCGGGACCATGATACGCAGTATTATGATACTTCATAAGGAAAATTGTGTATGCTGGACCGATGGATATCATGTCATTGCTATAAGCCCAGGAACTGAATTCCCAATCCCGAGATCAATATCACAGCGCCCGCGATCGCGTGTGTCCAGTGCTCGAGCTTTTCGAAACGGAGCCTCTTCAACCCGAGGGAGAGATAGATCACCATGAAGAGCATCGTTCCTATTGTGGCGATCGAGAACACCCCCGCGACAAGGATGATCCCCAGGAAGGACCTCTCGTAGGCCGGATACATCAATAGAGGTATAAGGGGCTCGCAGGGCCCCAGGACAAAGATCGTAAAAAGGACCCATACGGTCATGGTCTTCTTCCGGTCCATATGTGTATGGGAATGAGTATGCTCCCTATGCTTCCATGCTCTCCGAATCCCCCATATCATGTAAACAAGGCCGAAAGCGATCAGAGCCCACGCGGCAAGGTTCCCGCGGACCCCCTCGAACACTTCGAGACGGGAGACCGCGATCCCGAGGGCGATACCGATCGATCCTATGACGACCGAGCTCATGACATGGCCGAAACCGCAGAGGACGGTCACCAGTGATGTCTTCTTCATTGACCAGTTCCCCGCCCTTGCCATCATGATGAATGGCAGATAGTGGTCCGGGCCGAATAGAGTATGGATAAAACCGATGGAAGCCGCCGTCATGATCAATATCCCGAGAGGGTCCGTCATGATATCACCGTGTAGCACATTCTTCTATTTCGTGCCACCGATGGCCTGATACAATAAATAATCATCTCAAGCGGGTCGTGTTTTTTTTTAATTTCCAGAAACTTTTTTCAAGAAGAACCATAAGTATGCTTTCTATCGTATCTGTCAGTGAGACCTGGCCATTGGACCTTAGAAATTCGCCAATGTCGAACGATCACTCATTCTCGATCATCATTTCCCCATCCTGGTCCCATGTAAGGATGAGCCCCATGTCAAGGTCGTATCTATAAAGAGCTTCCATCAGGCTCTGGATATCACGTTGTCCGGCGTTTTCCAGGTCAACGGTGACCTGTATGGCATCGGTTATGGTCCCATTCCTTCGAACAACGAGATCGCACTCTCTATTTCCCCTGTGAAAGAACATTTCATATCCCTTCCGTCCAAGGGCAATGTATACCATATTCTCCAGCAGTCTTCCATGGTCTTCGGAAGGCCTGAAACATAGGAGTTTTGCCAGTGCTGTGTCTATGAAATATTTTTTTTTCCAAAGCATTGTCGGATGTCCGCCCGGAAAAATAATATTAGTCCGGTCCACCATGTGGCCCCCGATGTCTCCCTCCTCCCAAAACACCGGTATTGGAACGCAGGAGCAGATGAGGGGCGACCCTAAATGGAACGGGGTCCCCCCGGTGGGTGACCGTCCCATCGATGATAAATGGAAGTTCCTGGGTCTCGTTGCCCTTGTATTCCTTGTGAAGATCGTGATATGGGGGGCCTACCGGTTCATTACCGGGAGCATCTGGCCTTTCACGGACCCTGCATACGGCAACGAGATAACATACTGGGCGGGAACGGTCCTGAAGCCTCTATTCCAGCTTGGACCTGTATTCCTCCTGTGGTGGTTCGTCTTCAAGGAGAGAGGGCTCCCCTTCAGGTTCACAAAGAAGAACATAGCTTCATCCCTGTTCTGGGGCCTCCTCGGAGCTGTATTGTTCTTTGCGGTCTCGACAACATCGATGACGGCAGTTATGAACATCATGGGTTACGGCTCCAACTTCAGGATAGTTGCCGGATGGGACGATGTGGGCTGGCATCTCATCATCGCCATGATGTTCTCGTACATGATCGGGACCGGCCCCGCAGAGGAGATATTCTCGAGGGGGTTCCTCCAGGACCAGACCGCAAGAGCTCACCCGATATGGTTCGCCATCGTCTTTTCGGCTGTACTCTTCGCGGTCGGGCACCTGCCCATCTCCATCTTCATGCATCACATGTCCTTCGAGGCCATCGTATGGTACATGCTGATACTGTTTGTCATGGGGGTATTCTTCTCGCTGATCTACCAGTGGTCCCGCAACATCCTGCTTCCCATCCTGATCCACGGATTGTGGGACTGGTACCTTAGCCTGTTCTCCCTGAAAGGTGACTACTCGTCCGGTTTTCTCGCCAACGCCGAGGTAATGTTCATGAGGGTCGATTTCTTCAATACGCTCATTACACTGGCCATCATGCTCCCCTTCTTCTACATCCTCTATCGGATGTTCTGGAGGCGTGATATGTTCGCGACGGGTGCCCCCTTCGAGAAAAGAAAGAGGGACAACAAGCTCCTTCGGTGGATCAGGGACCGGGACCAGGGACACTGGCCGAAAAGACCATGGTTCACTGTCGGACTGGTTACGCTCTTGTTCTGTTTCACAATGCTTCCCGCTGCCGCCATGGTCGGGGTCGATGATCCTGCAAGGTTCTCCGATGGTCAGCTGGAATACAGGGGGGAGAGGGTGGAATCGAGGGAATGGAACACCCAGCTTGTTGGGAGCTATCTGGGGGAAGGGCAGACCGAAACGGTCCTCATCGATAGTAACGGCACGAAGGTCACCAAGGTGAACGTCTCCCTCCAGTGGAGCGATGAACCAGATGCCGGGATCAGGTACACGAACCTTCCCGACACCTTCACGATCGACCTTCTGGATGGTTCCGGAGAGAAGCTTGGCAGCCAGCAAGGTACAAGTGGCCGTCTGTCGATCGTATGGGTCATGCAGGATGAGAGCGTTGACCTCGGGAACCTTTCAGTGAATGTCAAATGCTACAGGGCCGGTGACCAGGAACCGATGGTCAACCTTCTTGGACTTAGGACCATTGCCGATAATGGGAACGATTTCAACCTCAGGATAGACTTCGAGACCCTGTATGTCAAGTACGAGGGAGAGAGCGAAGGCACCGATGTCAGATGGTGAACGATAGGCACGGATAGGCCCCCTCAATTTCTTTGGTCATGTTACCTATATTGACCTATATAGGGTACATATCTGGACATATATTATGTTGGGAATCAATATATCTTTTTTTACGATGCCAGTAGTGGTGAAAATAAATGAACAGGATCAAGATATCAGCAGGTATGGCGCTCCTTTCCGTATTGGTGGCGGGCGTTGTACTGGCAGGTTGCCTGGGGAGCGGCGATGAAAAACCCAAGATCACGCAGACAGGTTCTTCGACCGTCCTTCCTCTGGCGATAGCATGGGCAGCGGAATATGATGATGCAGAGATCACCGTTTCGGGCGGTGGCTCGAGCCACGGGATAAATGCCCTCCTGAACAAGGAGGCCGATCTCGGGGACGCTTCCCGCCTCATGAAGGGGAGCGATTACGAGAAGGTCGGGGGAGATCCCAGCCTCGTTACCTTCGACGGACAGGCGACCGGACCAGCACCGACCGGGGTCCAGCCCCACAAATGGGTCGTCGCGTACGACGTTCTCGCGGTGGTCGTGAACAACAAGAACGATTTCGCAACCAACC
>JAFGJI010000015.1 GCA_016929175.1 Thermoplasmatota archaeon
CGGGCACCCATTGACGATAATATCCCCCTCGGGGGTCGAGTTCGAGAGAGGGGTTTACATGGGCAAACTGACCCCCAAGTATCTGTTGAAGAGGCTTGCCCGGGAGAACCTGGTGATGGACCTTCGCTCAATGGGAGCAAGGGTTGTGGACTGGACCCCCGATATGAGCCTGTCCAGAGCACTGGAGGAGGTGTGGGGATGATCGGCCTCCCGAATCTTGAGAGGAACATCGTGATCGGAGGGTCCGTTATAACGCTCCTGGCGCTTAACGTATTGTTCTATCTTCTCTTTCCCATTTACGAGGAGTTCGGGGGATGGGTCCTGGAGGGCCTCAGGCCAATACCCTTCCTGATATGGGTTCCGGTGGGCGGTCTGTTGGGATATCTGATCAATATGGGTATGAGGAAGAAAAGGGAGCTCATGGCCTCATATTCCAGGAGAGTGATGGTCGGTATCGTCGGGTGGTTCTTCCTTTCCGTGCTCGTGTCGCTGATGACCGAAACGGGCGATCTGTTCACCCGGCTGGAACAGGGGCCCCTTTTCAAGGCCTGGACCGTGCTGATGTTCGTCCTCCTGTCCGTGTCTCCGAACGTGTTCGGGGTGTATTCGATCTTCTCCAGGAAAAGATGGTCGATAGGGGCCGCGATAAGCATGTTCTTCTTCCTTGCCATGATCTGCATGGTGTTCTCCCAGGGTCGTTATGCCCTCGCCCTGGAACAGGATCCCGTACTGTCCCTTCTATTCGTTTGGGCTGCTGTGATGTTCATCGAGACCTTGAGCTGGACCGAAAGGTATCTGGACAGGGGTGCCGCTCTGTTTCCCGATATTGCCCAGGGTAATACGATCGCTGTTGTGCTCCTCAGGAGGCAGGTATTTCATACCCTGGTCATTGTTGGGGTGTCATCCATTTTTACGATCCTGCCGGTGGTCCTCGTGGCCTTTTTCCCTGAAGCGGTCCAGGAGTATGTGGTCTTGTACGAGACCGGAACGGTCTACGGAATGGCGGTTTTCGGTCTTATCTTGATGCTGCCCTTGATGATCCTTGCCTTTGTCAGACGCTGGAGGGACCGGAGATCGGCCTCTTTCAACGAGGTCGATGAAGAGATAGCGTAGGAGATGATGTTGCTCTCTCAAGTTTTAAATATCATCGCCAACATGGTTCGAATCCGGTTATATATCGATCTGGGTCATCCAGGACAGGTGATCGAGTGAACGACGAGGAAGTAGTGATAGCGGAGGTCGCGGATGAAGACCACCACTATGATGTTGAGGAAGCAGGAGAGCCCAGGAGGATCCCTGTCGGCCCCATCGTGGCAGTCGTTATGATCGCGCTCATCCTTGCAGGCCTGGGCCTTTACATTTTCACCCCGCCCTCCGTGAACGAGGTTCTGATCCTCGCCCCTCGGGACGTTTCCAGGATGGACGATCAAAGATACGGTATAGAGGTCGAGATGCATGTGACCAGCGGGATGAAGTCCTACGACGGCAACGGTGCCCTGGATATTATCTTTGATGGTGAGATAGTCCATTCCAGGACCGTCAAGATCAATGAAGATTCCGGATCGGCCGTGATCGATTACGGGGATTTCGTGATGGAGAACGGGATATACGATATCAGGTTCTCCCTGGAAGGTAAGACCGCAACCACATATTACATCGCAAAGATGGTTCCGGGCAATCTCAACATTTCTGTCCAGTACATGACGGACATCGAGTCCGGTGAGGCAAGGATGATGGCGATAGTATCCCCGGAGTTCACCTACCCCGTCGACCCTGATGATCCAGGCAGGATAGTCATCGGTGACAGCATATTCTACTACAGCTGGAATTACGATCTCGAAACGACGCTCACCCCTCCCGTGGGGGATCCGATAGCGACGAAGCAGTCCATGTGGGAATACCATCGCAACAGGACATATACAAAGGTCTGGCTCCCCATCGAGGGGGAATACATGGGGTACTACAGTTTCTCAGCGAAGCTGATCAATCATTTCGTCAAGGAGAGTTCTCCTTACAGGGAGCTCGATAGCGTCCCCGAGGAGCTCGTGGAATATCTCAACCGTGACCCGGAACTCGGTGATATATCGGCTCCGACCAGGGTCCGCGTGAACCAGGAGGCAAAGCTGACACTGAGAGCCACGGATCCTGACGAGAACGGAAGGATAACCTATTACGCGGTGGATTGGGATTACGGGGCCACCACCGATGATGATGAAGGAACAGTGAGCGAGATCCAGATGATCGAGATAGTCGAAGGGGGGTCAAGTACCGTGAGTGTCGGTCATACATATTCCTCCACCGGGACCTACACGATATCCATCACGGTTGCGGACAATGGTTATGTGGATGATGAGAACCCTCCGGTGGAGAACTACAGGAAGTTCGATTCGACACTTCTGTCGATAACCGTGACACTGCTCTGATGTTACGGTGTCGGGCATAATGTTTATATTCGATATCACAATCCCGATATTCCACGAACCAAGTGATGGGCCCGTGGTCTAGCTGGTTATGACGTCGCCTTGACATGGCGGAGGTCCCCGGTTCAAATCCGGGCGGGC
>JAFGJI010000169.1 GCA_016929175.1 Thermoplasmatota archaeon
ACGCTTTCCTGCTGCTGGATGCATGGGACACAATTGTCGCTGTGAGCGAATACCAATACCGGTCCGCTCTTCAATTTCTCGGTTATCCATGAAGGATGGTCCGGCATATCGCCATCGTTCGGGTTCTGATGGGGATAAACGGTCCACCAATCGTCGTCCGAAGACCCCACCTTCTCCTTCGGTGAATAGGTATCGAGCCAGCCTTCATCGGGTATATCGACACCGCCTCCATCATCTCCTTTGTTTCCAGTCACGATGAAATATACTCCGATCCCTCCAAGTACCAGCATGACCACTATGATCAGACCGATAAGCGGTAAAAGTTCATTCTTACCCCTGTCCATCTGGACCATCTTTACATGATGGACCTTGCCAAGATGTCGCTCAAGGTTATCGGATCTGAGCTCCTCGTAACATTTAGGGCATCTTACCCATTCTCCCTTCAAAAGGGAACTGTCCACCTCGAAAGTGTCCCTGGCCCTGGATCGGCCTTTTTCTTTCACCTTGCTGGCATATTTGCTCAAGGTCAACACTCCGCATCTATCTCTTTCTTGACAGAAGTTCTTTTATCTCGTCGATGTCCGAGGTCTTACCGGAGAGAACGATCTTCCCGTCGATCGCCAGAGCGGGGGTCATCATCACCCCTCTGTTCATTATCTCCGTTATATCCTCCACCTTTCTGATATCGGCCTTGACCTTCAGTTCTTTCACGGCCTTCTCTACGTGCTTTTCCAGTCTCTTGCATTTCGCGCAGCCGGTTCCGAATATCTCTATCTTCATGAGAGCAACTCCTTTCGACCCGGCCAGATCTGTAATGGGGTCCGCCGAGCATTACAACTTTTTTTGAAACACTATGTAATATTAATCCTTTTCCTTGCCATACACGTGATCCCCCATCCCGGCAATGGAACTGACCTTTTAATAAATAGAAAACGTTTCGATGATCATGGGTGAAGAGACCGAATGCAGGCTTGATACGGCCTGCAGATGCCTGGAGCTCCCAAGACCCTCGAAGGACCTTTATCTGAACATGAAGGATGATGAGGTCCTGAGGATCTCATCTCTCTTCCGATCACTGGCCGATCCCAATCGAATAAGGATAATGGAGATGCTGTCGAAGGGACCGCTGTATGTCTGTATGATACAGTACCTTCTCGACGGGATCAAGTACTCGAAACTCTCCTATCATCTGGATGTTCTGAAAAAGGAGGGTGTCGTCGACTCCGAACGGCAGGGGAATTTCGTGTTGTATTCTCTGACCCCAAAAGGCAGGAAGTTGTCGGAAGAACTACATGCGATCACAGATAAGCGATGAAGGTTGATAGCTTTCCGGACACAAGACATCGGGATGGACATTCCCGGAAACATCACAATACTGCCATCAGGTTCCCGTAGATGAAGCCGGCGATCGTTGAAAGAATAACAACAGTAACCACGTAGACACTTGTACGTTTTATTCCCATCACCCTGGTGATAACTATCATATTTGGGAGCGAAAGGGACGGGCCTGCAAGGAGGAGAGAGAGAGCGGCCCCCGGAGACATGGCTCCGGTGGAATAGCCGAATATCTCACCGATGATGGGGACCTCCAGCAGGGTGGGCATGTAGAGTATCGCACCGATAACGGAGGCGCTGAATGTGGAAAAGATGGAATTGCTCCCCATCAAAGGACTTATGATGTCAGGGGGTATGAAATAGGCAAGTATCCCCGTCCCGAACGTCCCGATGACAAGTACGGGGAATATCTTCAATGTGAGGTCCCATGTCTCGCGCCCCCAGATCTTCACCTCCTTTTTCTCGTATTTGAATATCAGCACGACCCCGACGGCGATGGTGAGCATGTAAGCGATTATGACCCTGGTGAGCATGGGGATGTAACCGGCGGTAAGGATGACCAAAATGCCGACCATGAGAGCAAAGAAGAGGACCGTCCAGCCAATATGTCTCTTGTTCTCATCCTGAAAGAGCATCATGGGTCTATTGCTTTTCTCCTCCTTTCTGAATATCAGCGCCATCGTCAACCCCACAACGATCGACATCAACACGGCCGAAACCGCTCTTGCAATTCCAAGGTCGTAACCCAGTGCATTCGCGGTGTAGAAAATTGCCAGCACGTTGATGGCCGGACCCGCAAAGAGAAAGGTCGTGGAGGGTCCGATACCCGCTCCACGCTTGTAGATCCCCGTGAACAACGGGATAACGGTGCAGGAGCAGACGGCTAGGATCACGCCGGAGACGGATGCGATGCTGTACGAGATGTATTTCTTCGTCCTTGCACTGAAGTATTTCAAAACAGAGGCCTGGGAAATGAAAGCGGAGATCCCGCCCGCAATGAAGAAGGCCGGTATGAGACAGGTGACCACATGGTCGCTCAGGTAAGATGCCAGGGTGGATATCCCGGAACCAATGGACCTTTCGAATATGGGTGGGGAATACGTTGTCAGCAGACCTATCAGATAGAGGAGAATGACTACTAGGGAGGCAACGGTTCCCAAAGTTACCCATTTGTTATCGATGAGCCATTCCCTCACGGGTCCAGTGTACCTTCCGATAGATCGTGCCAAGAGATGACCATCCGTTTCAACATTTTTTGAAACAGTATCCTTCGGATGGATTTATAGTTTACGGTTTCAAAAAGATTTGAAATACCTTGTCTTCCTATCTTTCCCATGACAGGAGCGTGTAATATCGAGAACACTAAGACATTCTCAGCTGATCTCCACATGCTCCCCTTTGACCTTGTACACGACCTTCTCCGCTATCTTGCAGCAGTGGTCGCCGCACCTCTCCAGGTATCTTGCCACCATTATGTAATGGGTGCATCTCGTGATGGTCTTCGGGTCCTCCATCATGTAGGTGAGGCACTCCCGAAAGATCGTGTAGCGTTTCTCATCAAGTATATCGTCCCTCTCCTCTAGGTCCTCGATCAACGACAGGTCCTCGGTCTCCCATGCTTGCAGTACATCATCGATCATGGACGCCACATGATCTGCCATGAAAGGGATGTCTATGAGCTTTTTCACATGGGGCTGGTCGGCGATCTCGATCGTTATTTTGGCGATATCGTATCCATATCTGCCTATCCTTGTCAGGTAAGTGATCATCTTCAGGATGCAGGCAAGGTTGCGCATGTCCTTCGCCATCGGCTGGTACAGGGTAAGGACCCTGAGGGTGTGCTCCTCTATCGTATGGTCCAGATCG
Organism: Thermoplasmatota archaeon; assembly: GCA_016929175.1. Lineage (GTDB taxonomy): Archaea > Thermoplasmatota > Penumbrarchaeia > Penumbrarchaeales > Penumbrarchaeaceae > JAFGLL01. The sequence continues at coordinate 3,202 of JAFGJI010000169.1, forward strand.
TAAAGCTCTCTTTTCATTGAAAGGACCTGCTTAGCCAGCTCCCTGTCCCTGTCCTTGAGGGACCCCACCGCATCCAGGAGCATTTTCCGGGATATACTTCCCATCTTCCTGATGTTATCGTTCAGGACCCCCATCTCATGATCGAACTTATCGGGCATCTCATCACCTATCCGAACCTGCCTGTAATATATCTTTCCGTGAGCTCCTCTTTAGGTTTCTCGAAGATCTGCCTTGTAATTCCGAACTCGACGAGTTCCCCAAGGTACATGAAACCCGTGAGATCCGATATCCTGGCCGCCTGCTGCATGTTGTGTGTCACTATGACCACCGTGTACTCCTTCTTGAGCTCGTTTATAAGGTCCTCTATCTTGGCGGTCGCTATTGGATCGAGGGCAGAGCAGGGCTCATCCATGAGGATAACATCGGGCTCCACGGCGATAGCTCGGGCGATGCACAATCTCTGCTGCTGTCCTCCGGAAAGCCCCATGGCCGGATCGTTCAATCTGTCCTTGACCTCATCCCACAGGGCCGCGTCCTTGAGGGATCTCTCCACGATCTCCCGAAGCTTCTTCTTGTTTCTGATCCCCAGAAGCTTCGGCCCGTAGGAGATGTTCTCGAAGATCGTCTTCGGGAACGGGTTGGGTTTCTGGAACACCATTCCGATCCTCCTTCTCAGGGCAACGGGATCGACCTTCTTCTGCAGGATATTCATTCCCTGCCATATGATCTCGCCGCTGTAGGCGCACCCGACGATCTCGTCGTTCATCCTGTTTATGTTCCTCAACAGAGTGGATTTGCCGCACCCGGAGGGGCCGATGAAGGCCGTGACCTTCTTTTCGGGTATCGTCATAGTGACATCCTTGACTGCCTGCTTTCCGGAATAGGATATCGTGACACCCTTTACCATGATATCGTTCTGACCATCTTTTTGATCATCGTCATCCCCGAGCTCCCTTTTCCGGTCACCCTTTCCCAGAGCGTTCAAGAAGGCGAATACCATCACCAATCCCTCCTTTTCTGACTGCGGTAACGTATGAAGATCGCTAATGCGTTCATCGTGAGCAGGATGACCAATAGCACGAGGATGGTTCCCGATGCGAAGTCGTGGAACTCCGTCTTTGCGTGCCTGGACCAGAAGAATATCGTGAGCGGCAGGGCCACGAAGCTGTCCATGACACCATCGGGAGCTGTCTTGGCGAACATCGCTCCGATGAACAGGATGGGCGCCGTCTCCCCTATGGCCCGGGAAAGAGCCAGGATCGACCCCGTGATGATCCCGGGGACGGCGTTCGGCAGGACGTGGTGCTTCACCGTCTGCCATTTCGTGGCACCGACGCCCCTTGCCGCCTCCCTGAACCCCTGTGGGACGGATCTCAGAGCTTCCTCCGATGCCACCACTATTATGGGCATGATCATCAATGCCAGTGTAAGACTGCCCGCGAGAAGGCTCGTTCCCATGTCCAGCATCCTGACGAAGATCGCGAGCCCCACCAGTCCGAAAACGATGGACGGCACTCCGGCAAGGTTCTGTATCAACCTCCGGAGGAATCTCGTATACCACGTGTCCCTTGCGATCTCGTTGAAATATACCGCCGTTGCCACACCAAGAGGTATCGCAAAGATAAGGGTGAGGAGCATCAGAAAGACCGAACCGGCTATGGCCGGCATGATGCTCGCCTCCGTGACCCGGAAACCGGGTTCCGCTGTCAGGAAGTCCCAGCTTATGACGCCAGCGCCGGATATGAAGACCTCGAAGAGGAGGTAAACAAGAAAAACGAAGGCAAGGACAAGGCTCAGGGCGGTGATGGACACTCCCGCGTATCCCATTGCCTTTCTCCTTTGAAGGTTCCCCGCCAGTCTACCTCGGTCGATGAACTTATGCGAACGATCTATCCTGACAGGTCTGTTCACGATCTTCCTCTCGTCGGAAACGGACCCGTATTCCGAGGTCCATTTTTTCCTGAGAACATGCTCCCTGAACAGTTTCTCGAGCCTGCCCGGCTCCTTTTTCACGATCGATCCTTTCTTGATCCGGAGCACCACCCTTCCCGCTATCCTGTTCACGATGAAGGTCATGATGAACAGTGTCAGGCCCACGGCGAAGGCCGCTTCGGCCTGCGGCGTCCCGGGAGGGATGTCCCCCGTGGCTGTCTGGGCTATGAACGAGGTCATGGGCATGACCTCCTTTAGCATGTTCCAGTGTCCGCCGGCGATGGATCCCGCCGCCAGAGCAACCACCATGGTCTCTCCTATCGCCCTGGCCACTCCAAGGAGTACCGACGCCGCGATGCCGCTTGAAGCAGCTGGTATCACTACCTTGAGAGATGTCTCCCACTTCGTGGCCCCCATGGCAAGGCTTGCCTCCCTCATGTGCATGGGTACGGCCCTGAGGGAATCGTCCGAGATGCTGACGATTATGGGCAGGACCATGAAGGACATGACGATCACCGCCTGGAGCGCGTTGAAGTAGGTTGCTTCAGGGAAGATGTCCCTGACTAGCGGCCCTATCGTGAAAAGTGCGAAGAAACCGTACACAATGGAGGGTATGCCGGCGAGCAGCTCGACGACGGGTTTGGCTACGGTTCGGAGCTTCATCGGGGCGTATTCGGAAAGGAAAAGGGCCGCCGCTATACCGAGGGGCCCAGCAATGAGGATGGTTCCGCCGGTTATGAGTAGCGTGTCCGAAAGGAGCGGATATATCCCGAAGCTTGGGTTCGACCCGCTTGGGATCCATTTTCCACCGAAAAGGAAATCGACGAGGGTCACCTCGTCGAACCTAAAGAACTTGTAAGAACCTTCCATCAGCGTGTAGAGTATGGCCGCGCTGATGAGCACGGCCACGCTGGAGGCGGAAAAGAGGGTGGATAGGACCACCCTCTCCGATAGCCCCGAGACTTTCTTCGTAAGGGTGGGCCTGGTCATTTCCGTTGCTCTGTGCCCAGGAAACCCCACCAACACATTCACCCCTCTTCATGCTCCGAGCTTGTTGAGCTGGCCTGTTATAAGGTCGTCGTCCACAAGCGAAAGCCTCACGTATCCCACTTCCGGGACGATCTCCTGCCCGTCGCCAAACACGTACCTCAGGTAGTCGTTGATGATGTTTCCTGGTTCGGGGATCCCGTCAGTGTAGATATGCAGAGGCCTTGCCAACGGGTAGTTCGCAACATTCGCCAGGGAGGGCATCTCGTAGTTGTCGTCCTCATCCGCAACGGATACCGCCTTGACCTTCTCGGTGTTCTCCTTGTAATAGGCGAAGCCGAAATATCCGATGGCGTATTCATTCTCCCGGACCGCGCTCAGGATGACGTTGTCATCGGCGGATGGATGATAGACACCGTCACCCGCGTTCAGCCTTGTGTCAGCGACCTGGGTGTCCTTGCCCCAATCGGGTATGATCTCCTCGAAGAAGTAGTCGTAGGTCCCGCTCGCCTCATCGGGCGCGTAGATCTCGATCTTCTGGTGGGGCGCCGTGGCCTCCAGCCCGGGGACCTCGTCCCAGTAGTCTGCGGGGTCATC
>JAFGJI010000170.1 GCA_016929175.1 Thermoplasmatota archaeon
CGAATCCCTGGGAGTGGACATGATAGACGAATCCGAGGTCCTGACACCTGCTGACCCTCACTACCACATCGAAAAGAGGAATTTCAACATTCCCTTCGTTTGCGGGGCAAGGTCCCTGGGGGAGGCCCTCAGAAGGATCCACGAGGGTGCCGCCATGATAAGGACAAAGGGAGAGGCGGGAACGGGCGATGTCATAGAGGCGGTCAGGCACCAGCACGCGATCATGGGTACCATAAGGTCCCTGAAGAACAGGACCGACCAGGAACTCTTCACGGTTGCCAGGGAGATCGAGGCCCCGGTGGAGCTCGTGATCGAGGTCGCAAGGCTCCAGAGGCTCCCCGTGGTCAACTTTGCTGCGGGAGGTATCGCAACCCCGGCCGACGCGGCGCTCATGATGCAGCTTGGCTCGGACGGTGTATTCGTTGGTTCCGGGATCTTCAAGTCAAAGAGACCCGAGTTCATGGCAAAGGCTATCGTGGAAGCGGTTACCAATTTCGATGATCCGGAGACACTTGCGGGGGTATCGAAGGGCATAGGAGACCCCATGAGCGGCATAAATGTTTCAGACATCCCCCCGGAAAAACAGCTGCAGAACCGGGGATGGTAATGATATCACGGACAAAAATTTGATATACTATCTTGGGACTGATTTTTCCGGGATGCATAGGGTGTAAGTCCCTTTTGTGAACGTACCTCAAGCAGGTACCCCAAAAGTCTAAATTGATGGGCCTCCCGTCAGGCCGTTGCCTGTGCATCCCACCGTTGAGCTGTGGAGGGGACGCCATGGAAAAAGAGAAGAAGGCAGAACTGACGTTGATGAACTGCCTGTCTCCGAGGAGGTCCGACAGGGTTCTGATCCTGTGTGACAGGAATACCCTTGAGATGGGTCAGGCGTTCTTCGACGCCGCAGAGACCATCAGGCTCAATGCGATCCTCATCGAGATACCCGTTGGAACACATCACGGGGACGATCCGCCGAACATAGTGGCCGATGCCATGATACATTCGGATGTCATCGTGGCCCCGACAACCTTCTCCATTACCTACACGAACGCAACCCGGGCCGCTCTGGCAAGAGGTGCCAGGATCGCCACCATGCCCGGGATGACCATGGACATGCTCGACAAGGGAGGTCTGGATGCGGATTACGAGAAGATCGCAAAGACCATCAGAAAATTCGGCAGAAAATTCCAGAGATCCACCAGAGTAAGAGTGGTCTCGGATGCGGGAACGGACATCGAGTTCTCCATCGAGGGCCGCAACTGGATCCTGGATGACAACGGGGTCTGCCACCGGAGGGGATCCATCACCAATCTACCCGCGGGAAAGGTGTTCATAGCTCCCGTGGAGCGGACAGCAAGCGGCAGGATCGTCATAGACGGGGCTTTCATGGGCGATGACAGGGAAATTATTGACCTGGCGCTGAAGGACGGGCACATCGTCTCGATGAAGGGGCCCAAAGGGGCAATGACCCTCATGGACCACGGGAAGTGCGCCAGGACCCTCTGCGAGTTCGGGATAGGAATGAACCCCAAATCCCGGGTGATCGGTAACATACTCGAGGACCAGAAGGCCCTGGGCACCGTGCACTTCGGGTTCGGTGACAACTCAACCTTCGGCGGGCAGGTGAAATGCGACATCCATGTTGACGGGATGGTCCTCTCACCGGACGTCATGATCGACAACGCTCAGATAATAGAGAAAGGGAAGCTGAAGATCAAGCTCTGAGAGGGCTGTATAGGATAAGATATTTGTATCATGACCCGTTCAAAGCCCTGTAACGGAGGAGTCCCTCATGGCAAATCCAACCTCTGATGATATCGTGATTACAGAAAAATTTCTCGAAGAGTTGAAGGATCCCGTAACCATCATCGTTCATGAACACAACGAGAAGAACGAATTGCTGGAGGAGTTCAAACCCCGCCTCGACGAGCTTGCCTCGAAGTACGAGAAGGTGGCAGTTAAATACGTTCAGGAGGAAGGGGACCCGGATGACAAGGTCCACCACCTTGTCGATCATTTCCCGGCCCTTGTCATCCTCGACAAGGACGGGGAGGACCACGGTATAAGGCTCTACGGCTGTCCGACGGGTCAGCTTTACGCCAATATGATCTCCATTATGCATCTCCTTTCCACCGGTGATCACGGTCTCGATGAGGAGATGGTAGCGGAGATCGGAGAGATCCAGGAGACGGACATACAGGTCCTTGTGACCCCGAATGCCCCCTCCATCCTGGAGACCATCGAGACCACGCAGAGGATATCCTTCATAAACAGCAATGTGAAGACCTGTGTCCTCGACCTTATCCAGTTTCCGGACATAGCGGAGCAGTACCGTGTACTTGGAATACCCAAAACGATCATCAACGAGACCCAGCATTATACCGGACCGTTCAACGTGAAGGAAGGACTGGATATCCTAAAAAATAAGATCTCGGATGCAGTGGAGTGAATCCGCCCCTTACATCTCCTTTCTATCCTGACCGTTCAGGGCTGCCATCATGTCCTTTATAGCGCTTATGGTCCTCGCACAACCCATGAGGTCCCCCTCGTCGTAAAGTTCCAGGGCTTTCTCGTGAAGGTCCTTGAGATCTTTCTTGCCAACACCCTTGCCAAGTGTGGTTCCGATCTTTTCCAGGGCCTTTCCGAGGTCGGAATGGACCTTTCCGATCCTTATGGCCTGGGATAGCGAGAGGCGGTATTCTCTGAGGGCGCCATCCCGTTTGCCTTCCTCGAGAAGGCGGTTGCCCTTCTCGAAATGGGTCCTTGATTCGTTCAGCTGGTTCATCGGCGGGAACATCTCGAAGAACCGCACCAGCTTTCTTTTGACCTCCTCCGCCGAGGACCTCGATAGCTTCTTTCCAGGGGATGTATCTATCTCCATGAAATCCTTCATGATCCCTTTGATCTCCCCTTCCCTTTCCGGATCCGAGGTCCCTTCCGGGGGCAGATCCTCCTCTTCCAGGGCTCTGGAAGAGCTTTTCTTCAGTTCCTCG
>JAFGJI010000016.1 GCA_016929175.1 Thermoplasmatota archaeon
CACGCTCTAGGGAGCGTCTTGAGCGGTTAAACGTAAAATATTTATATCACAAATACATTACACAACTAAAGGTTGTAAAGCTAAAGGTAACAACTTGAAAGGAGTGTGATATGAATGGCGAAGGAACAGGATAACAGGATGGTGCCAAGAGACAGCGACAGAAGCGGGATCTCCCCCTTCGGGATGTGGGAGGACCTTGACGATCTGTTCAACTCTTTCCGGAGGGATATGGACCGGATGTTCTGGAGCCCTCTGGCCCCGGAACCCATGAGGATAAGGGTGATGAACCGGCCGGGTTACATGCCCATGAACCTCGAGGACAAAGGAGAGAACTTCCTTCTGACCGTGGAGCTTCCCGGAGTGAAGAAGGAGGATGCGAAGATATCACTGGACGAGGATGTCCTGAGCATCTGCGTGGAGTCCAATGATGAGAAAGAGGAGAAGGAAGAGGGTAATTACCTCTTTCGGGAGAGAAGGTCCTACTCATGCTCGAGGTCTATCAGGCTTCCGCAGGAGATCGATGGGTCCAAGGTATCCGCGAAGATGGTCGATGGCGTCCTCCACATCGAGCTTCCGAAGATGAACCCCAGGGAGAAGGTCGTCAGGGAGATCAATATCGAGTGAATCGGAATAGACCTTTTACCTCGTTCCCGTTTCCCTGATAACAAGGGCTCCGGACCGTCGGTTCGGAGCCTTCCTTTTTCAATACAATGCCTCATATAAGATAGCGATATTCTCCATCGGATGAATTCCACAACTTTCTCGGAAACCGTAAACGGATCGAAAAACAACCCCCTTACCACCGAAGTGATCAAAACGTTCCAGGTTAACGTGGGTCTGAGATGCAACCAGCAGTGTTCCCACTGCCATCTTCGGGCGGGACCAGGAAGGAAAGAGATCATGTCGTGGGAGACCATGGGCGTGATCATCCAAAAAGCGAATGAAGCGAGGGTTCCGATAATCGACATCACCGGCGGGGCCCCCGAGATGAACCCGAACATCAGAAGGTTCGTGAGGGAGCTGACGAAGAACGGCCATCATATCATGTTGAGGACTAATCTCACAGCGCTTCTCGAAGAGGAGAACCGAGACCTTCCCGCCTTCTATCGTGACAACCGGGTCGAACTTATAACCTCACTGCCCTGCTATGAAAAAGTGGAGGTGGATTGTGTCAGAGGAGATGGGGTCTTCGACAGGAGCATAGAAGCCCTCAGGATGCTCAACGAGCTCGGATACGGGATCGATCCCGATCTGAAACTGAACATTGTCTTCAACCCCATGGCTGACTTTCTCCCTCCACCGCAGAAAGCCCTGAAGGAGGAATATGAGGACGAGCTTGGCACACATTTCGGAATAGTGTTCTCCGACCTTTTCACCATAACCAACATGCCCATCGGAAGATTCCTCGATGGGCTCAGGAAAAACGGCAAATACGAGAGGTACATGGAGCTGCTTCGGAGCCGTTTCAATCCGGACACATTACCGGATCTGATGTGTCGATCCCAGATCAATATCGGATGGGACGGCACCCTTTACGACTGCGATTTCAACCAGGCGATCGGTTTGAAGACCCTTCCGGATTTTCCCCGGAGCATCCGGGAACTGGATCCGTCATCCATACCGGCAAGGACCATCGCCGTCGGCGACCATTGCTTCGGGTGCACCGCAGGGGCAGGTTCTTCCTGCGGGGGGGCCCTGCTGGATTGAAGGGGGGCCTGAAATGAGCGATGCTGTCATCATTCTCATGGCGAGGGCTCCAGTAAAAGGGTCCGTCAAGAAAAGGCTGGCCGTCTCGATCGGTGAGGATGCGGCCCTCGAGGTCCACAGGAATTCGGTATCCGATATCCTGTTGTCCCTTTCCAACGTGAATGCCGATATCATGATCGGTTTCCACCCCGCGGAAGAACTTCGGTCGATGATCGATTGGCTCGGAGAGGATCTCGAATTCATCCCCCAGGCGGGAAGCGACCTGGGGGAGAGGCAGGCATCCCTGCTCGGGCAGGCTTTCTCAATGGGATACGATAAAGCTGCCGTGATGATAAGCGATTCCCCGGACATACCCCCTGAGTACATCCGGAAGGCCTTCACCTCCCTGGATGATGCTCACGCTGTGCTTGGTCCGTGCCATGACGGTGGTTACTATCTCATCGGTTTCAGAAAGTGCCATTTCCGGCCATTGCTGTTCGGGGGTGTGGAATGGGGGGGACGGTCCGTCGGCAGGATAATGTCGGAACGTATCAAAGGGTCAGGTCTCGTCCTTGTGGACCTGCCCCCTTGGTGGGACATGGACATCTACGAGGACCTTGTGGGATTCTGGAGGAGGTCGCTGGCTGGCGGATCGCGCGGCAGGACCTTCTCGTACATCGAACGTTCGGGGGTCCTTGATGAGAGGTGATATCAGGGTTTCCGTTATCATCCCCGTTCTCCATGAGGCGGGTAGCATCAACGGTCTGATCGACCATCTGCGAAGCCTGCCAGGAGGGGGACAGGCCGAGATCATCGTCGTTGATGGCTCACCGGAAAGGGACACATTGCGGGCCATAAGGAGGGCGGGGGTGAAAAGACTCGGCTCCGTAAGGGGAAGGGGGGTCCAAATGAATGCCGGGGCCCGTGCAGCCAGGGGTAATGTACTGCTATTCCTCCATGCGGACACATTCCTCCCGATAAACGGTTTCGAACTTATCGGAAAAACCCTCGGTGACCGGAAGATCTCCGGTGGCGCCTTCAAGGTCCGTTTGGATCGGATCGATCCTCTGCTGGGAGCCCTCATCTTCATCCACGACCTTCGGGGGATCATCACCAGGGTGCCCTACGGCGACCAGGGGATATTCATCAGAGGTCATGTTTTTCAAAAGCTCGGCGGGTACCGCAACTACAGGCTTTTCGAGGATGTCGACCTGATGGAGAGGATGAGAAGGCGGGGATACCGGATAAAGATCCTCAAAGAGAATGTGATATCCTCCGGCAGGAGGTTCGAGAGGGACGGGCCTTACAGGCGTCTGGCAAGGAACCTCTTCGTGATATCCCTCTACCACCTCGGCATCCATCCCGACATCCTGGAACGGTTCTACGGATGATGAATATCGGACATCAACAGATTTATACTACCATCAATCTCAGGGAGAAAGGGGATCCCTGGGGGTGAGATCTTTGGACCACGACGGAGCGAGCAGGTGCTTTGGGGGTTTTCGTGTATGGCCGAGGGTGGGGGCATGGATGGAGAGAAGGGCCGGCTTTATCATTGTTATTACGGTCATTACAACTTTGCTCCTCATCGCCCCGATCGTTCTGATGGCCCCGGACAGACAGGCCAGCGGGGACCCGGGGGGAGAGGTGTTCGACCTGGCGGACAGGATCGATGACAGGCTGCCGCCCGCGAACATGTACTGGTCCTTCATCCTGGAGGCGAGGGAAGGTGATGTCCTCACCCGGGATGTCCTGCGGGAGCTTTACCTGAACGAGGAAGCATTGAGGAGCTCCGATTTCGGTCAAAAATACCTCTCGGACCGTTTTGATGTCGAACTCGGGACGAGGACCCTGGGCGTCTACACCATAGCCGACGCCGTGAACGAGTTCCTGGCGATGCACCTCGGGAGTTCACTCGAATCCGCCGGTGATGACGAGGTGAAGTACGCGGTCCACAGGATACTGGAAAGCCCCATGGGCAAGTACTTCCAGGATGCACTCTCGATCAAGGCCGGATGGGTGAACTCTACATACAAGGGGGAGACCGTGAGGGTGTGGACCTCTCCCGCCCTTTTCGTCAATCCGGTATGCGACAGGAACATGGTGATGGGCGAATACGCCGCGGGACTCAAGGATGATCCGGAGGATGACCTCGTCGTGGAGTATTTCTACAGGGACCTGCAGGACCATCTCCGTGGTGAACAGAGGACATACAGGCTCTGGGGCATAGCGATAGACATCAGCCTCGAGGCGAGCGAGGAGGGGGCCCTTTCAATACCGCTTGTGGCCGCTGCGGTGGTCATGATCCTCATTCTGGTGACCGTTCTGTTCCGGTCCCCGAAGGTTCTCCTTTTGACGTTCGCCGGCCTGATGATGCTGCTGATCTGGCTGAAGGGGCTTTCGAACCTTGTCGGCCTGAACTCCTCACTGACCATCGATATACTGGTGCCGGTCTCCATCCTGGTACTCGGGGTGGATTATGCGATCCACGGCATACACCGTTACGAGGAGGAAAGAGGGAAGGGGGCCGGCCCCAGAAATGCCCTCGGCCTGAGCGTCGCGGGGGTCGGAGGGGCCCTGTTCCTCGCAATGGTCACCACGGTTGTCGCCTTCGCCTCCAACTCCATATCCAGCATAGAGGAGATCATGGGGTTCGGGGTCTCCGCGTCGATCGCGATCGTTTCCGCGTTCTGGATCATGGGATTGTTCCTCCCCGCTGCCAAGATGCTATGGGACGACCGCGGTCTCAGGAAGGGGGGCCAAAAGGGCTTTACCGTCAGGGACGGCGGAGGGTCAAAGGTCCTCGGAGACATCGTCCTTGCCGTTGCAAGGAGGAAGGCGGTCGTCATACCGGCTGTCCTTGTGTTCACGCTTCTTTCGGCCTATTTCGCCGCGGAGCTTCAGGCGAAGCTCGACGTGAAGGAATACTTCGACCCCTCTTCCGATGTCGTGGTCTCCCTGGATAAGATGGACGAGCATGCGGGGGACAAGGGCGGGGAGCCCGCGTACATCTACATTGAAGGGGACCTGTCGGACCCTTCGGTCATATCGGCCATCCTTGACCTGAAAGAGGATTTCGAGGATGACAATAACGTTGCAAGGGACCCCCGGACCGGGAACGTTTCTTTCTACTTCGACATATTCCAGTATTTCGAGAGGATCCTTGGCAATGAGTATGCATTACGGGAGATAGAGAGAAAAAGCGGCGGTGTGAACATCACGGACCTTGACGGTGACATGGTACCGGACGACCACCTGCAGCTTAAGACCGTTCTCGACCACATGTACGAATACGGTCTTCCCTACAACGACACAACGACGATGTACAGCACGGAGCAGGTAAGGGAGGTCCTGTGGCGGGACCAGGAGGTGGATAACAGGTATGCGACCCTTGTCATCGTGGGAGTTCCCGACACGAGGGAGCTTTCAACGGTCCGAAGCTCTGCAGGGGAGATCAAGGAGAACATGAAGGCCCTGGAGGTGGATGGTATAGATCACTTCGGGCTCACGGGGTCCGGTTACCAGAGGGACGCCACCCTCACGGCCATCACGGATTCGCTCACGTATTCGATCGGTGTGGCCGTCGTTCTGTGCTTCGCGGTCCTTGTGGTCATGCTGAGGTCTTTCAGATACGCTGTGGTGACGGTCATCCCGGAACTCCTTGTGGTTTCCTGGCTCTATGCTTTCATGTACCTTGCCGGCTACCACCTGAATGCGGTTACCGCGACAATAGCGGCGATCTCAATCGGTGTGGGGATCGATTATTCCGTTCATGTCACCTCAAGGTTCAGGGAGGAGTATACCATTTCCGCCGATCGGGAAAAGGCCCTGTTCAATGCGACCAGGCATTCCGGAGCGGCCCTGTTCGGGTCCGCTGCATCGACGATAGTGGGTTTCGCGATAATCGCCTTCGCCCCGATGCCTATGTTCTCTTCGTTCGGCATACTGACGGCCCTCATGATATTGATGGCAATCATAGCGGCCTTGCTGGTGCTTCCTTCGCTGCTCCTGCTCGTGACAAGGAAATAAAGAGATGGACGGTCCAGAAAAAAGGCCCGGGGATGTCCCAAACCAAATTAATATATACACAAAACCCAATACCGACCGACGGTCGGTCGGTGAGACCGTCGGAGCGTCCGTTCCATGTCCAGAACTGTCAAGGACCATGATGTCAGGAAGAAAGAGATAGTCGAAACCGCGGAAAGGCTTTTTCTGAAATACGGTTACGAGGAGACCCCTATAAAGCTCATCATCGACGATATCGGGATAGCCAAAGGCACCTTTTACCACTACTTCAGTTCGAAAGATGACCTGCTCAACATACTGGTCGACAAGTTGATCGACGAGGTAACGAACACGATAAGACAGATCTCGGAGGACACGGAGGGCGGTCCTATACAGCGGATGTTTTCCGTCTCACACTATTTTCGGACACTCGCTATCGGCAAGGAGAAGATGACCGACTACCTTCATGAGGACAGGAATGCTCACATACACCTGAAGATAGAAAAGAAAGTGATGCCGCCCCTCATAGACTGTTATGCAAAGCTCATAGAGGAGGGGAACAGGGAGGGGCTCTTCAGGACCGGGGACCCGAGGATAACCGCGGCGGTTCTCCTTGGAGCGGCCTCGCAGCTTGGCGAGGGATTTCACGACCATGCCGGAAGGACCGTCATTGACAGGGAATATCTGTCTGAGGTAATATCGCTCTTCGAGAGGATACTGGGAACGAGGGAGGGGCTTCTTCACGATCATCTGAAAAGAATGGAGGGAGGATAATGACACCGGAAAAAACACCATTGATCAGGATAAGGGACATGTCGAAATCCTACCAGATGGGCGAGGTCGTCGTCCACGCGCTGAACGGGATCACCCTCAATGTCGATCCCGATGAGGTGACCGTGATCCTCGGACCATCCGGATGCGGAAAGACAACCCTTTTGAACCAGATAGGCGGGATCGATAGCCCGACAAGCGGATCGATAAGGGTGAACGGGAACGAGATACAGGACCTGAGCCAGAGAGGGCTTACGAGATACCGTCAGGAGAGCATCGGGTTCGTCTTTCAGTTCTTCAACCTGATACCGAACCTGACAGCCAGGGAGAACGTCGAGTTCGTCCTTGAATATGTGATGGACCTGCCCTCCAGGGAGGTCCATCGGCGAGCCGAGGAACTGCTTGGAAAGGTCGGATTGAAGGGGCGGGAGGACCACTACCCCTTTCAGCTTTCGGGCGGGGAGCAGCAGAGGGTCTCCATTGCACGGGCCCTCTCCAAGGACCCGAAGATCCTTCTCGCGGATGAGCCCACAGGAGAGCTGGATTACATCACCGGGAAGATGATCCTGGGCTTACTGGCATCCATTGCCAGCGATGGGAGAGGGGTGCTGATAGTCACCCACAACAAGGAGATCGCCAAGATCGCCCACCATGTGGTCTATCTCAGGGACGGGAGGGTCCTTAGGGAAGAGAAGAACAGAAACCCCATGGATATCAAGGACCTTGAGTGGTGATGCCGAATGCGCAAGACGTTCCTGAAGAAAGGCGTCAGGGAGATCTGGGCCCACAAATACCAGTACTTCTTTCTCATATTGATACTGGGATTGGGGGTCGCAGCGTTCGGCTCCCTCAACGACATGCAAGCATCCAGGTTCTCCACCTTCGACCACAATTACGAGGAATGCAGATTCCAGGACCTCAGGGTGCAGTTCCAGTACGGGATCACGAAGAACCTGTCTGAGATCGCATCTCTCCTTGAAAGGGAGGGCCTCATGGATAGTATAACCGCTCTGGAATACAGATTCACCTTCAACGTCTTCATCAACCATACGGAGGGGGGTGGATCGAAGATCACAAGGGGCATCGTGATGGGATACCGCTATTTCGGTCCCGATGGTATTTCCAGGGACATCACCGTGAACAGACCGCTCCCCTACGGCGATCACGATATCGTGTTCGATCCCGGCGAGGCGGACCAATGCTACATGGAGCACAACTTCGCCCAGGTTTACGGTATAGGCAAGGGGGACCATATAGAGGTCATCAAGGACCAGAACACCACTGCGCTTTCGGTGTTGAACGAGGCTTCCGTACCGGAATATTTCATGGTGTTCAGAGAGGGGAGCTTCTCTCCCCAGCACCGCTCCCTCGGCGTTCTGGTCGTCCCCATGGAAACCGCTATGAGGATCCATGGATCATCCGGAGGCGATGACATTGTGAACGACATGGTAATCCTACTGAAGGACGCGGATGAACTGAAAGGGTTCAAGGAGAAGATCGTCACCTCGTTCCAGACCAACGGTATTCCGGTCAATACCATCGAGAAGGAGGAGGACCCGGCGAGGTTCTTTATAAAGGACGATATGGAAGGGGACACCCAGGTATTCAGGACCTTCCCGGTGGTGATCTTCACGGTCTCCGGTTTCGGACTCTTCATTGCTCTCAGGAGAATGATCCAGACCCACCGGGTCCAGATTGGGATCTTCAAGTCCCTTGGTGTTTCGAACAGGGTGGTAATGACCTATTTTGCATCCATCGGCGTCATGGTGGCGGTTTCTGGAGTGATCCTCGGTCTCCTGTTATCCATCCCCTTCAATATATGGTTCCTCGGCATGCTGGAGGCGAACTTCGGTTTTCCCATAACCGTATATTCGGTAGCCTGGAGCTATTACGTTATCGGGGCGGCAATATCGCTAGCCATCTGTTTCGCCTGCACCGTCTTGCCCGCCAGGAGGTCGCTGCAGATAAAGCCGGTCGATGCCATCCAGCAGAGGGAAGGCATAAACACACGGAGTGTCGGCAGGGTCGCAACGAAGATGGGGCGCAAGAGCTATCTGCCGACCCCTCTGAAATTGACCATCAGGAACGTTCTGAGAAAACCGGGAAGGAGCCTTACTTCCATCCTGGGGGTCGGTTTGTCCCTTTCACTATTTCTCAGTTTCATGATCCTTGTACAAACAATGGTCGTATTGATCGACGATTGGAACGATCTATCACGCTGGGACTACGAAGTGACCGCCGAGGATTTCTTCTCTGTGGACCAGGCGGGATCATGGAGGCAGGAACATCCTGAGATAGTCGTCGAGAACCCCTGCCTGTTGATACCGACCAGAATGGGAGGCGGCGGAAAGGAAAGCGATGCGCTGGTATATGCTATTGATGACATGAACAATGCTTTCAACGTGATGATCGACAAGGGTAGCATTATCAAGGGCCAGCTCGTGATATCGTTCCTTCATCGTGATGATCTCGGGATCGATGTGGGGGACACCGTCATGATAGAGGTACCCGTGTTCATCCCCGGAACAGGCCCTGTCATGACGGAAAAGGAGATCGTCGTCTGCGGCATCCAGAGCAATCATCTTGGCTATACCGCCTTCACAGACCTCGACACGATCCAGAACATGACGGGACTCCACGGGATGGCGAACATCATCTACCTCAAAACGGAGAGTGGCGAGAGGTCCCTTTCTCTCGAGAACTCGCTGATAAGGAAGCCGGGCGTATCCTCCGTGTCCCATTCTTCCCAGATGGGAAACCTGATAGAGGAGTACTTCGACCTTTTCATGGGGGTCGTCTATGCCCTGTCCATCATCAGTACAGCCCTTGCAGCGGCGATAATATACAACCTTTTCATGATCTCCACACAGGAGAAGAGAAGGGACTATGCTACGATGAAGACCCTCGGGACCTCGCTTTCACGCATCGGGAAGCTGATATTTCTGGAGGCCGGGTCCATAACGCTCCCGGGAATACTCCTGGGGGCCGCCGGAGGCTGGGGCCTGGCCTACTACATGCTGACCGTGGGGACCGATATAGAAGGATTCAACATCGCCCTCAAATGGTCCTGGATCGGCTTCCTGATCGGGTCGATGTTGATGGTGTTAACGGTGCTTGCGGTTTCCCTCATCACTATCAGATACATCAGCAGGATAGTCATAGCGGATGTGATCAGGGAAAGAAGCTTTTGATATTGATGGAAAGAGCTTTTCCCCCCCAGTAAAGGACTATGATCGACCCGCCATTCTGGCCATGTTAATGGAGGGGATGATACGATACATGAATATTTTCAATGCACATATGAAGGATAAGGTTTTAATTCGGACCGGGCCATTGGGTTGACGAGCCAGAAGGTGTTATGGATGAAGAATGCAGCTATGCCGTTGCTGTTGGCCATCATTATTGCGTCTTCCACACTGATGATGGCGGTCGGATCCCATCCTACCAGGGCGCCAAGGAGCGGAGATTTTCCGGTCAACTACGAGATGCAGGATTACGAGCCCAGTGCTGACGAGCAGTGGGACCTTGATGTCGCCCAGGACGGATCGGGGAGGTTCTTCGCTGTATGGGTGGACAACAGGGCACATTTCCAGGAGATCAGGTTCTCGAAATCGTTGAACGGCACCTCATGGGGCGACGGGGATTTCAATAACAACGACATAGTCGTAAGCGATGGACCGGGTACAGCCGAGCCACTTGCCCATCCATCCATAGCAGTTGACAGCACGGGCGATCTCTACTGCATCTGGCTCGATAACAGGGACGGTTTCCCTTCCGTGAGGATGTCGACATCGAACAATTCCGGGGCGACATGGGCCCCGAGCGTGGTCGTGGAAGAGATATCGGGGACGGTCACGGAACCGTTCATCAGATACAGTACGACCGCCGGCCTCTCCATAGTCTATGTCCTGGAGTGGACAAGACCGGGTGGTTCGGTCCCTCAAAAGGATATAATGTACACGAGATCGACCGACGGGGGCAAGGTATTCAACGAGCCCATCGTGGTCAATGATGACCAGACCGATGAGGACCAGCTTCACCCAAGGATGACGGTGGCGCCTGGCGGCATGGTCGGCCTGGTCTGGGAGGACCGCAGGAACATCGACCTGGGGGCCTCATCCAACACCGATATTTACTTCACCCATACGAGCAACGGCAACACCTTTGCACCCAATATCAAGGTCGGGGCCACACCGGACGGCAACAGACAGGAAGATCCCGACATTGCCTTCTCGGCCAGGGGAGATGCCATGATAGTATGGCAGGAGATGGGTCTGAACGGCTGGAGGATAAGATATGCGATGGCATGGCTCTCTTCACCGTTATGGGACAGGACCATGGAAACAGGGATATCTGCAGTAATGGAAAACCTTACCCGACTGGACCAGTTCTCTCCGAGGGTCGGGTACGTCAACGGCGCTTACTGCCTGTCCTGGTCCGAGATCGACATCAGGGATTTCTATCTGATACGGGCGGGATATATCTCCAGGGAAGGGGAGTTCGTTTCGAGGGACCATGTGGTCGATGATTCCATAGATTGGGGGATGTTCATTAACGATCCCATCTATCATTCGGAAATGTACAGAAGGACCGTGATGGTACACGGTTACCAGGACAGGGCGCAGGTTTTCTGGCAGGACCACAGGACGGACACCAACCCCTCCAACAACATCAACGAGGATGCCGATCCCTACACTGCAAGGGCTTTCAAGGATGCAACCATGCCCCTTGCCCCGTTGAAGCCACAACTGAGGGTGGCAGCGAAGGGGTGGTCCTGGGTGGAGATTTCATGGGACATATCCCTCGACATCGAATACAAGGGATACTATCTTACCTACGGGATCGGGAGCGCGGACGATCCTGACGAGAACATCAATGATGCATTGGTCCCAGACCGCATGAAGAACACATACCGCTTCGATGATCTTCTACCGGATAAGCTCTATATGTTCAAATTGATGGTCAAGGACAGGATGGGGAAGAAGGCCCTGTCCAACCCACTTGAGGTTCGGACGGCCCCGAACCAGCCGCCTGATTTCACCTTCATCGAACCGGACGGGGAGAACGATCATACTGATAAGGAATATACGATCAGGTGGTCCGCATCTGACAGCGAGGATACTGCATATTACACCTTGCACTACGATGATGATCTCGACGATCCCTCTGACCAGGTGTTCCTCTGCTCCGGTGATACTTCGACAGCTGGAGGTGAGAGTTCTTTCGTTTGGAACACCTCATCACTGCCCCCGGGGGGTTATACCCTGAATGCCACGATAGATGACGGGGTCAATGAACCGGTTGTCGTGTATTCCAAGGCGATCATCGTATCCCATCCAGGCCAGCAAAAGGATTACCTTCGGGTACTCTCTGTGTTAGTAGAGGGCGGCAGGGAAACTGCGTACGTCGACCCTGCGATGACGATCAATTTCGAAAGCAACCTTGCGACCTCGACCCTGAACAGCGAGAATCTCTATGTACTCGACAGTCTGCAAAAAAAGGTTGATGGTACGATATCCATAATGGGGGGGAAGCAGATAATATGGAAGCCCGATCTGCTCCTTTCATTCTCATCCGGATATAGACTTGTCATAACATACCGGGTGACGGACCAGACCGGTTCACAGCTCGATGGAGGAGGGGTCGGTCAGGCCAGCAATTTCGACCTGAAGTTCATGACCAGGTCGGATGCAGGAACCCCGACCATCAGGTATCACGAGCCGAGAGGATCCGGTGCCCACCTCTGGGTGAACATGATCGTTGGTTTTGACGTGCCCATGGCTCCAGAAACCATCACCATCGATACCGTAAGGGTCATTGGTCCGGAAGGCAGGTCGGTCCCTATCATACTGGAATACTCCTCTGGGGAAATGGCAGTTCACATAAGGACATCGGGACCTCTTGATGAGCTAACGACCTACAGGGTGAATCTTACTCGGTCGATAGTCTCTTTGAAAGGTATGCAGATATCTTCATTCGAATGGGGTTTCACAACTGGATCAGCACGGGAGGATATCGATACGGATATGGACGGGGTACCTGACGATAGGGATTGGTTCCCCCTGGACCCCAACGAGAGCATAGACACAGACCGGGATGGCAAGGGCGATGAACGTGATGAGGATGACGACAATGACGGCATGCCGGATGATTGGGAACTCAAGTACGGTCTGGACACCAAGGACCCCACAGACGCGGGGGAGGACCTGGACAATGACGGAAGAACGAACCTGCAGGAGTACAGGGACGGAACGGACCCGAGAGGTGAAAGCGGAAAGGTTTTTTCCATCCGGACGGTTACATTCATAATCATCGCCGTTGCGGTCCTTGTACTTACGGTGATCGTGCTCTATTCCCTTTTTCTAAGAAGGAGGTTGGAACAGCAGAGAATGGAGAGGGGATTCTTCAGGGAAGGCGATATTGAGGAGTGAACACCTGGACATCGTCCAGAACGACCTCAGTACAGTGGTGAGACCATATTCAAAGAAAAGTGCATGTTACTTATAGGAAGCAAGGGACATACCGTAAAATTATTCATATTAGACCTTCATAGCCTTATCGAGAAAAGAATAGACGCTCCATCGGAGGATATCATATGAGAACCCGCATCCTGGTAGTTATTATCGCCGCCATGTTCCTGTTGTTGATTGTGCCGAACATATCCGAGGTCGGAGAATCCAAGCAGTCCGCCCCGGATAACGGCGGTTACAGGTACACTGACGCCATGGACCCCGAACCCAAGATCGATGTGAATTACCTGGACATCAAGAGCCACCCGAACGTGATCAACTACAACGTCGACAACTACTACTACTATGTCGAGGCGAGCCTTGGCTTCGATTTCGAATATTACGGACAGACCTTCAGCAAGATCCGGATCAGCATCTACGGTGCAATGTCCTTTGTCGAAACGAACGGAAATTCCTACTCCGATATGTGGGGTTATACACTTCCGAGCACGAACTCGCCAAAGGGCCTGATAGCAGTGAACTGGGGCAGTGACAGGGCCTATTCAGGTACTGGCAGATTGTTCTCCCTTCAGACCACCATAGACTCGGAGAAGGTCTTCATTGTTGACTGGAACACACAGGGGGGCGCCCAGTTCCAGTCCATCATTTACGAAACGGGGATGATCGTTTTCCAGTACATGAGCCAGGGTTGGTACGTCCCGGGCTCCTACTGCATCATCGGGATCGAGAGCCCTGATTCCACGACCGGAACCGGTTACGTCAGCCGGTATGAATATACAACGAACCCGAAGTTCGATCTGCCGTTCGCCGTAGCGTTCACCAAAGAGGACATGATGGTGGAGAGGATAGAGCTCACCAACGGCGACGGCAACAGGCAGGACAAGGTCTATGCCGGATCGAAACCCTACATCTTCAGGACCGACGTGTCCCATTCATTGAACAGGGATGATATAATAAGCGCGACAATGACGCTGGGGTCGCTCTGGGGGCAGGAAATGATAAAACTCATCTACTTCCACCAGAACCAGACATTCTTCCAGCTTACCGGATACGAACATGCAAACCTTCTCGCGGACATGTCAAAGACGGAGGTCAGGAGCACCAATTCCATCAGTGTCTATTTCTACGTTGATTTCAAGATCCCCTATCCTTCCGAGGAGAGGAGGAACGTTACGGTGAAGGGCACAGGAAAATCCGCTATACCCTACGAGCTCGACATGGGTGATGTTTACTATGTGGAGGACGATATCGAATGGGACACTTCGACGCTGGTCGTGAGGAAGACCTCGGGAGACGGCGGGTTCGTGGAGGATGGAAGCTATGTTGCCGGGGGAGAGGTGGTCCAGTTCAGCGGCTTCCGGATATTTTACGAAAGGTCCACGGTTCAACCGCCCCCCAAACTCGTTCAGGTCAACATTTCCGACAACCACGGAACCAAGGTCATCATTCGGATCCCCCAGAACGGCCAGCTGTCCACGAGCTGGACCATGATGGACGTGACATCGGTGACAACACTCGAGTTCAGGGTGTTCGGTCTCCCCCTTGACAATATGGTCAACGAACTCAATTTCTTCCTTTACACCATACGAATAGACTCCACACCCCCAGGGGAATTGGACAAAGGCTCCTTCCAGGTTTTTCAGGACCAGCTCGACGGTGATGTGGAACCATACGACCGCGACAACGATATCCATTACGACAATGATGACAATATCTTCATCAAATGGGAGACCATAAGGGATGGGGAGTCGGGTCCCGGAAGCTACCTTATCAGCGTCGCCAATGAGGAGTTCACCCTTGAAAAGGTCGTTGTGGTCACGAACCCTTCCCTGACGATCATGAGCACACATATCGGTGAGAATTACAAGGAGACAATACCTGAGGGAAAGTTCAACCTCTCCATCCGGGCAGTGGACCTTGTCGGGAACGTCGGCCCGCCCATCCATACAACTCTGGTCATGGACAGGACAGGACCAAAGTTCAATATCATTTCACCCGCTGAAGGAGAATGGGCCCTTAGCGCCAAACCAAACGTTCTTGTAAAGATCACGGATGAGCTCTCGCCGATCGACGGCCAGACACTTTTCTACAGGGTTTCAACAAATGGAGGGTTCACATTTTCCTCATGGGAGAGCTTCCAGTATTACGGCAAGAGCAAGAACGAACTCGAACTGGATATTACTCCGCAATTCGCCGAGGGCATGGACAATATGATCCAGTTCAAGGGAGAGGACCTTGCTCTGTCCGGATCTGTCACATCCGATGAAATGCCGATCTGGGTCGATCAGAGATCGCCGTCGATCAGCATGATCGAACCTCAGGTCGATGAGGATGGTATAACCCTGGAATGGTTGAAGAACGCAAAGGAGCCCATCAGGATATCCATCCACGATTTCAGGGGAAAAGGGGTCGATCCTTCCAGGATCTCCTACAGGTATTCCATCGGTGGTGGGGGATTCTCCGCAGACATACCTCTGGAAGGGGACCCTTACAACAACACCCTCGGATATGAGGAATACACGTTCTCCATATACAAGGACACATGGCTTGAAGGGGACGAGAACCTTCTGGTCGTGGACGCCTGGGACCTGACCGGAAAGAACACCACCTCCGTGTTCAGGATCCGTCTGGATGTGACACCAGAGGTGACGATATTGTCACCCGATCCGACCAAGACCTACCTGGACAACGAATCAATAACCTTCTCCGTCAAGGTGGAGGATCTTGACGGGAACGATGATGTATCGGTCTCATGGATGTCCAATGTCGATGGCGTGTTAGGTTTCAAGTCAACAATGTCAACCTATCTCACCGCAGATCAGCACATAATCACGATAACCGTAAGTGACGGGGTTCACACTACCAAGAGATCCTTCTCGATCCAGGTTATGGCACATCACCTCCTTGACCCGGCTTATATGGACACCGACAATGACGGCATGAACGATTCCTACGAGCTTGAATTCGGGTTCGACCCAACGATAAAGGACAGCGACAAGGACTTCGACGGAGACGGGTACACCAATCTTGAAGAATATTACGCCGGGACCGATCCCACCGACAGGGGCTCGTACCCCGGGTCAAGCATCAAGAAGAAAGAATTCCCCTTCCTTCCCGTCGTGCTTATGATCCTCGGCATACTGGGATTGATAGTGTTCGGAGCTTTGACGGTCAGGGAATCCAACAGGACACAACAGGGTATGATGGGAGCGCCCCCTGCATATTACGGATACAACGATCTACCGCCTGCCCAGCTTCCGAAAAGACCCGCGCTGCCCCCTCCAAGATGATCGAAAGCCCTCTCAGTAGCGTCTTTCCTTGATGATCTTGGCATAGACCCTCTTGATATCCCTGGCTTCGGCGGGAATACCATCCCGGTAGATCATCCTGTGTTCCGTCTTGATCTTGTCAATGACGACCTTATCTTTGCCAAATTCCAGGATATCCCCGACTGCGAATTCCTCATCTGGAGCTGCCTCGATCCTTTCGGATTTGGTATTGGATCCCCTAACTATCGAGACCTTCACGGGAACCGTGTCGAAATATTTCAACCATAGACAGTCTATTTCACTCGCTTTGGCCTTCCTTACCCTGCTTCCACTCTTCTCTATGGCGGTGATGATAAGGTTGTGTGATCCCCAGAAGAGCTCCTCTCCGACCATGACCTCTTCAAGCGGTCCGAACTCGACGGTCTCCTTTTTCGAGATGTCCCTGTCAGATATGACGCAACTGACGGACACGGGTCTCTCAACAGGGAAATTGGCATGATGTATCTGTTTGCAGGATATACACTGGACCGTGCCGTCAAAACCGCTTTCAGGTGTTGCCCCGATCCTGCCCTTGAGAATGCGATGCGGGGTCTCCTCTCCGCACTTCTCGCAAAAGGCGAATATCACCATACCTTCGGGCATGCGTCGCCGACAAGGCTTCGCTTATATAAATTGTCCCTTCGGAAGGTTCGGACACCCGAGGCATCACCGCTTCAGAAAGATGTAATATGGCGTCGTGACATTGCCCGGCATGGAACGTTATCAGACGTTGAAGGAGCTGATGAGATCAAAAAGAAGTGTGATGGTGGCGTTCTCCGGAGGCGTCGACAGCACGGTCGTTGCCCTTGCTGCTATCGAAGCCCTCGGCGGGAGGTGTGCTCTCGTTATGGTAGATAATGGAGCCATTCCCGGAGGGGAGATAGAGAACGCGGAAAGAACAGCCCTTGAGATGGGGTCCTCCATCAGGGTCGTCGAGGTACCTGTCCTTGACATCCCGGAGATAGTGTCGAATCCCCATGACAGGTGCGGGCTCTGCAAGGAACGCATGATGAGCATTTTGATCGATATCGCGAGTAAAGAAGGTTTCCAGGTTGTTGCAGACGGTTCCAGCCCCGATGATGCCGGAGATCATCGTCCGGGCCTCATCGTTTCCACAAATATTGGGATATGGCATCCGCTGATGGAAGCGAATATTGGCAAGGACCTCGCAAGGTCCATATTGAGGGAAAAGAACATCAGCACCCATGAGAAGCCTTACACCACATGCCTGATGACAAGGATACCTTACGGGGAGAGGATCACAAGGGAAAAACTGGAATTGATCGATCTCATCGAAGGCAGGGTCAGGGATATCGGTTCCAGAGATGTAAGGCTGAGGCTCTTCGAGCGTTTCGGGGGAGGATACATTGGTGTACTGGAGGTTGATGGGCCGGAAAGGGTCATTGCCCATTGGGGTGGGATATGCAAAGGCATCACCGGTGTGAAGTTGGCCCTTGACCCGGCCGGATACAGGCAGGGATCGCTGAATGCTGGGCTCGTCCCCCCATAAGGTTTATAAGGGAATCCCCTCTACACCTTTCGAAACCGCTCTTGGCCCAAGAGCAGCGGTATGAAGGGGAAGTTGATATGATGACCCGTTTCGAAAAAGCAAGGATCCTAGGTGCAAGGACGCTTCAGCTCAGTCTTGGAGCACCTCCTCTGGTAAAGTCCGATGAGGTGGACCCATTGAAAATAGCGGAGAAGGAAATGGAACTTGATGTCATCCCCCTTGCCGTAAAGAGAAATTAGGAGAGTTGTCCCGATGAGCGATAATCAGAATGCCCAGGACCTGTTGATAGATGAGGATGTCTATCTGACATCAGGCGTTCACATAGGAACGCAGCAGAAGAGCGCGGATATGAAAGAGTTCATCTTCAAGGTAAGGTCCGACGGACTCTATGTTCTGGACATCAAGAATACCGATGAGAGGATAAGGATAGCCGCGAACATGATATCCAGGTATGATCCCGAGGAGGTTCTCGTTGTATCCGCAAGGCAGTACGGACAGAAACCTGTGAGGATGTTCTCCGATATCATCGGCTGCAACGCCTTCCCGGGAAGGTTCGTTCCCGGAACTCTCACCAACCCTTCCCTCGATGTGTATGTTGAGCCGAAGATACTGATCGTCACCGATCCGGCCGCGGATCAGCAGGCCCTCAGGGAAGCCGTGACCTCGAGGATACCGGTCATAGGCCTCTGCGACGCAAATAACGAGACAAAATACGTCGATCTCGTGGTCCCATCGAACAACAAGGGAAGAAGGTCTCTCGCCATTGTTTACTGGCTTCTCACAAGGGAGGTCCTGAAGATCAAAGGGGCCATAGGATCATATTCTGATTTCAAGGTAGAGGTAAAGGATTTCGAGGCCACCCTCTGAGAACCCTTAAGAAGTCCCGAGCCAATATACCGGCATGAGATATCCCGCAGTGGCAGGTATGTTCTATCCGGGTTCGGAAAAGGACCTTACACGGGAACTTAAGAGCTGCTTCAAGAAAGGGCCGGGGAGAATGGACCGCGAAGAAAGTAAAAAGGTCATCGGTCTGGTTTCCCCGCACGCAGGATACACCTACTCGGGACCGACCGCAGCTTACGGGTTCCTTGCCATGGCCGATGGCGGGCTTCCGGAGACCGTGATCGTCCTCGGGCCCAATCATCATGGCCTCGGTGAACCGATCGGTGTCTCGTTCGACGATTTCGCGACCCCTATTGGGGTAATGAGGAACGACAGGGAGCTTGCAGAGGCAATGGACATACCACCGGATGAGCTCTCGCACGTAAGCGAACACTCGATGGAAGTACAGCTCCCGTTCGTCCAGTTCTTCGATAAGGGGATCCGGCAGGTCTGCATCTCCATGATGGACCAGTCCCTGCAAACAGCAAGGTGGCTGGGGGACAGGATCTCCAGAGCCATCAGGATGACAGGGAGGGATACCTTGATCGTGGCTTCCTCGGACTTCACACACTGCGGCAGGAATTACGGTTACCCGGTCCCTGGCGGAATGAATGCCGGTGAATTTGCGAGGTCGCGTGATCTACCGGTCATAGAAAAGCTTCTGAAGTTCGATCTGGAGGGTGCCCACGCTGAAAAAAGAAGGCTCGGGACAACCGCATGCGGGGTCGGCCCCATATCGGCAATGTACGAGGCTGCAAAGTATCTTGGGGCCAAGGAGGCAAGGCTCCTCAATTATTCGACGAGCTACGATGTTTCGCCCTCCTCCTCTGCAGTAGGCTACGCTTCCATGGCACTTTACTAAAAGCTTGAAATCCCATGTATTGAAATACAATATCCCCATTGATGGTGTCGGAGGTTGACAAATGAGGATCTCCGTCATCGGAACCGGGTATGTCGGACTGACAACAGGGATCGCGCTTGCAGAACTCGGGAACCAGGTGGTCCTGGTTGATGTGATCAAAAATAAGCTCGATACGATCATGGACGGGAAAGCACCTTTTTATGAGCCAGGGGTAGATGAAATGCTTTCCAAACATATCGAGAGAGGCAATATCACCACCACGATCGACGGCGGGAAAGCAGTGAAGGGAACGGATGTCACGTTCATCACGGTCGGGACCCCTCCAAGGGAGGACGGCTCGATGGATGACACGCACATAAGGTCGGCGTCGAGGATGATCGGGGAAGCGCTGAAGGACCGCCCAGGTTTCCACGTTGTTGTGATGAAATCCACGGTGGTGCCGGGCACCACACTTGGTCCGATAAAGGAGACCATTGAGGTGCACTCGGGAAAAAAAGCCGGGATCGACATTGGCATCGCCATGTGTCCGGAATTCCTCAGGGAAGGTGCAGCAATGCAGGATTCCTTGCATCCCGACCGGGTGGTCGTGGGATGCATTGATGACAGAACTTACGGTATATTGGAAAGCCTCTTCTCACCTCTCGGCTCAAGGATATTGAGGACCTCTCCCACCTCGGCGGAGATGATCAAATATGCCTCCAACTCATTTCTGGCGACCAAGATATCCTTTGCTAACGAGGTTTCGAGGATATGCGAGAAGCTTGGGATCGATGTATACGAGATAATGGAAGGGGTCGGTATGGACTTCAGGATCAATCCCGACTTCCTCAGAGCAGGTGCGGGTTTTGGAGGATCATGCTTTCCCAAGGATGTTTCGGCCCTTATCAGCATAGCGAAAGGCCTCGGCATCGAAACACCCATTCTCGAGGGTGCCATGATGAACAATGAGATACAGCCCAGGCACCTGGTGGACATGGGAGAGCGGATCGCTGGACCGCTGAAAGGCAGGAAGGTGGCCGTGCTGGGTCTCTCCTTCAAACCCGATACCGATGATGTCCGTGAGACTCGGTCGCTGCCCGTGATAAATGAACTCAGGGAAAGGGGTGCGCTGATCACGGCTCATGACCCGAAGGCGACGGAGAACTTCAGACCACTCTCTCCGGAGATATCCTACACCGGATCTCCCGAAGAGGCCGTGGACCGATCGGAGATCGTTTTCCTGATGACGGAATGGCCCGAATACAGGACGCTTGATTGGTCATCGAAGTCACATCTGCTGGCAGTGATAGACGGAAGAAGGACCCTCGATGTTTCTTCGATGAAGAGGATTAAATACTGGGCTATCGGTAGACCGCTCCCGGAATAGAATTGGGGGCATCGTTTGGATATCCGGAGACACTGGAAGGACCTTCTCTATATCGGTCTGGGACTCTTCCTGATTGCGGTTCTTCTTCTGAGGGCCGATGTAAGCGATACACTTGATATCCTGTCGGAAGCCCGTATTGACCTCGTATCGATCGTGCTTGCGCTCTATTTTTTAAACACGTTCTGCAAAGTAATGAGATGGTACGGGCTATTGAAAGGCATGGG